>JAGBZD010000002.1 GCA_017628395.1 Paludibacteraceae bacterium
CGTCCACGGTGAATAAATATTCTATATCGTAATATGCTTGCAGCAGCACGCTGAGAATACCGTATGCCTTTTTGCCAGGTTTGGAGGCAATACGTTCGGCTACTTCCTTCTGAATCATACCCGAACAAATAGGGATACGATTCTTATTATCAAGCACTTTAAAGAAAATTTGACTACTGATATTATATGGGTAGTTACCTATCACGCAGAACTCGCCGTCGGGGTAGATTATATTGAGGTCGAGTTTGAGAAAGTCGCCCTCGATGAGGTGCAACTCAGGGTACCACTCCTTGAGGTACGCCACACTCTCCCTATCTATTTCGATAGCGGTAGTCTGGAGATTAGGATTTTTGAGGAGATACTGCGTGAGCACACCCATGCCAGGACCGATCTCTAAGACGCGGCCTGCTGTGATGGTTTCAGCAATTCGTTGGGCGACACTCAGGTCCTTCAAGAAATGCTGACCCAAAAATTTCTTGGCTCTTACTTGTTGCATTTTGCTGATGATAGTCGTCCATAAATGGTTCTTTTTGGTTAATAATATTCGGCAAAATTTGCGTAGTCGCAAATTTTTGAGTACCTTTGCACGCCGATTTGTTTATTTTCGGCTGCAAAAGTACAATTTTTTTTTCAAAAATGCAAACATTCGCCCAAATAATCACCAAAATAGTCGATTTTTTCTATCGACCATTTCGTAAATACATCCCTCAGCAGCTATTTCGCTATGCTGCTTGCGGTGGTGGCAACATGGTGTTGGATTGGGTGTTGTATTTTATTTTGTACAATTTTGTAGTGGGTCATGACTTGGTGTATATAACCTTGCCTTTACACTTTACACCTTCCACTTTACACCATTCCATCTGCCTTACTCCTCATATTCTCACTTTTCTCATTGTCTTTCCTATTACCCTATTGACAGGCTTTTGGCTCAATCGCAATATTACCTTTACTCAATCTTCCTTGCGTGGGTACAAACAATTGTGGCGATATATACTGATTGTAATGGTGAACTTGTTGGTGAACTATTTCGGACTGAAATTATTTGTGGAAGTATGTGGTATCTATCCAACTCCATCCAAAATGATCATCACCATTCTCACGGTAATTATCAGTTTCTTTGGGCAAAAATATTTCTCCTTCAAGAAATAAACCCCTTGCCTTTACACTTTACCCCTTACAACTTTACTCTTAATAGCGCGTGCACATCCGCGCGCGTACAATTTTTATTGTGTTTCGTCGCCCATGCATTTTGGTATATAGTTTCACTTACCCGCAGGTACACCGAAAAAGTATCGTTAATCTTATACCGCGCGTTTAACCAAAACCGCCCACCTAATCCATACACAAACGGAATAGCATACGCGTACAGCACATCATTTTCGTAAATATATACGCGGTTGTTCCACTCTCTCGCATCAAACGCTTGTGCCCTAAACTGCAACACGATTGGCACTTTCGAAAACCGATATTCCACATCTTGCAGTACCGACCAACCATATGTCCACGCTCCTTTTGCCTGCACCATATTGCCATCCGCTTGCGTCTTCATCTTCCATTGCCCAAACTCATACACCATATTCCATCTGAGCGAATAAGTATCTTTTTCGTCTTTGCGTTTTACCCGAAAACGCGTATGCATTCGGTAGTCTTTCTGCGGTATAAAATCCGCTTGCGCCATCGTTTCAAACCCAGTTTTCCATACATCTCCAAAAGCCGACAACTGCCAGTTTTTCAGTCTATTATATTCTACTCCCAAGTATCCGCCATGCTCATCTTTCATCCTCGACCATGAGCACAACGAATTGGCATACACATTATCAAACTCAGGCGAATAATACCTATATATCGCCAATAAATTCATATCCGATATGGGTCTATATCGTACACCCGTTATCACGCCCACTCCCCATTTATTTCCATGACTTGTTGCCACTTCACCCCAAATATCCACCTTACCCATATTCCACCGCGCATTCACACCCATCACTCCGCTCGCCTCCCGCCTTTTAACCTCTAAACTGTAGCTCGCTTGCGAGCGTTCTCTAAACTGCGACGAAGTAGCCTCTATTTCCTCCACCGCCGTCACACCCACTTTCAGCCGATTCCATCGACCTGTTGCATTCACGCCCACCACATGATTCCACGCATCCTCTTTGCCTTTGCGAAGCGAATAAAACGCACTCACATCTGCCCAATTGCTCACTCTTGCCGTCGCACCCACACCATGAAAATAGTTGTAACTATCTCCTACCGAACTATATTTCTTCAACCCTTCATCCGTCGTAGCAGTTGACTGAATATAGGCACTTTTTCCTCGTTTGAACGGGCTACCAACTACCAATCCATAACCAAAACTCGCCTGATAATTACCAGCCACTACCGTTTTCATAGGTCCAATATCCTTCAGTTGAATATATCCTCCATAATCCCATCTCTCGCCTTCTTGCCTTATCGCCTCATCACCTTGTCGCCTCAATACACTCACCCCTGCCTGCACACGATTTCGATAATTAAACCGATACCTCAATTTCCCATACATCGGATCACCCTCAAAATCCTCAATATTCCGTGCATCCATTCTCAGCGTCATCTCATGCTTCGCATAGTGAAACACCTCCCTAAAATACATCTCCTTGCCTTTCGCCTCTCGCCTAATAGCCTCTTCGCCTCTCACCTCTACAAACGGCAACAAATTCCGTATCTCATAATCCTTTAGACAATCAATCAGTTGCAATTCATATATCTCCTTAAAACCATGCTCATATTGATACATCAAAATAGCATCAATCTGCTCGTCGCTCAAGAACATCAATTCTGCCAGTTCGTCTGCGTTTGTGTGATTCAAATCGATGGGATTAGCTGCTATATTCATCAACTGTTCCTGTACATCCTCCTGCAGTATCTCGTCGTCTTCCGAAAGTTGGTGGTAGATATCCTCCAATACATCTTCTATTGCCACACTCTGCGCATGCATAGTCAATACTACGCACAGCCCTATCAACGACAATATCCATTTTATTTCTTTCATTTCACCTGCAAAAGTACTAAAAATAACGCAAATATCCCAACATTTGCAAAAAAATTTTGTGTTTACACAAATTTTTATTATCTTTGCACCCGAAAATGAAACCAAACAGACCATACCTCCGTATTTTCAATACGCTGCTCATCCTTGCGGCGTATGGTTATTTGGCATATCGTCTCATCATTTTCGACGATTATTCATCTTTTCTCAACGCCTTCCGCACCAGCAATATTGGTCTGTGGTTCACCCTCATCGCTACCCTACTGCTCATGCCCCTCAATGTCGTAGCAGAAGCGGGAAAATGGCGTTTGCTGCTGCGCAAAACCGAACCCATGACCATCTGGGGTGCCCAACGCCAAGTCTATTACGGCTATGTCGGCGCATTCATCACGCCTTACCACGCAGGTGATTATCCCGCTCGTGCCATGCTCCTCAAGGACAAGAGCAATTTCTCCGCAGCTGTCGGTCTCGGTCTCGTCGGCACAGTAGCTTTGCTCGTGGTCGAACTCATCTTCGGCATTCCTGCCACATGGCTCTTCGTTAGCTACCATCCTGCTATCCCCATGCAGTATTTCGCCGTAGCCTTCATCGTCTTGGTGCTTCTGCTCAGCTTCCTGCCTCACCTCGTGCGCTATCTCTCTCGCCACGAGTGGCACAACACCCAGATGCGCCAGCTCTCCCTTGCGCTCTCGCATATGTCCTATCCGCTCTTCATGAAGACCATCGCATGGTCTATGTTTCGCTATATCATCTGGGCAATCCAACTCGCCCTCACGCTCCACTTCTGCGGCGTGGACATGACCTTCGTACAATACATGATCGCCATCCCATTCTACTACATGGTGGTGGCAGTCTTCCCATCCATACCCGCGGCTAACATCGCCATCCGTGGTACTTGGTCGCTCATCATCTTCGGTGTCTTCAGCCCGAACACGGCCGGCATTGCCCTTGCCGTAGCGCTCATCTGGCTCATCAACACCGTCCTGCCTATGCTCATTGGTTCCATCCTCTATCGCAACGGAAAAACCAAATAAACAACACTACACAACGCTAAACAATACTAACAACACAACAATATGACACTTCATTTCACAATCAACTACCAAGCGCAATGGGGACAACAGCTCGCTGTTCTCTACGCTGCAGATGCGGACATCACTACCGCATCGCCTGTGACTCTCCCTATGGATTGCCACGGCAACTCTGAGTGGTCGGCTCAAGTCACCCTCAGCGACATTCATAAGTACATCTCTTACTGCTATGTAGTCCTTGACGAACAAGGCAATATCCTCCGCCGCGAGTCTATGCCTCATCTCCTCGAGTGCCAACCTGGCAATATCGTGCTGCGTGACCTCTGGCAAGACAAATCTCAATCGCTCTTCGCTTCTAAGGTCTTCAGCCAAGTGCTCTTCGCACACCGTGCACCTGTAGCAGCTAAGAAAGCTACTGGTAACATCACCGTTAAGGTCAATGTACCTCGCCTCGAGCGTCATCAGGGTGTGGCTATCATGGGTAATATCGCCGCCCTCGGCGAGTGGGATCGCACCAAAAAACTCCCTCTCACTCAACTCTCGACTCTCAACTCTCAACATTCAACCAACTACAACCCAGAATGGGTTGCTACTTTCCACGCTAAACTCGGCGCTGTAGTGGAGTACAAGTATGTCATCTACGACCTCCAATCTGGCGACATCGTGGACATGGAGTGGGGCGAGAACCGCAAGATCTGGGATGTACAACGCGCTAAGCACTATGTCATCTCCGACTCTCCTTTCCGCTACACCCAAGCCAACTGGAAGGGTGCCGGCGTAGCTGTGCCAGTCTTCTCTCTCCGTTCAGAGAACGGCTTCGGTATTGGTGAGTTCCAAGACCTCAAGCTCCTCGCTGACTGGGCAGTACTCACAGGTCAAAAGATGATCCAAACACTCCCAATCAACGACACTACCCTTCGTCACAACAACCTCGACTCATATCCTTACAACGCGGTTAGCGTCTTTGCGCTCCACCCAATCTACCTCAATATAGAGAAGATGGGCACCCTCACTCCTACCCAACTCAAGAAGTATCGCAAGACACAAGAGGAGTTCAACGCCAAGACCATCGCTGACTACCAATGCGTTTACGACGAGAAGATGAAGTACTTCAAGTCCCTCTACAAGGCCGACAAAGCTACTCTCTTCGCTTCCGACGAATATAAGACTTTCCTCGCTGCCAACGAGGGCTGGCTCTTGCCTTACGCAGAGTTCCTCTCTAAGCGCGACAAACAACCTAAGGACTTCTACTGC
>JAGBZD010000019.1 GCA_017628395.1 Paludibacteraceae bacterium
CAATTGGCGGACTATGACATAAAAGCAGAAGCTGTGACGAATGAGTATTATATAAAGGTGAGTGATACAGGAGTAACTCCGCTAAGTATCGCCGCACAAATACAAGGAAGATGAAAAAGAGCAATTTGATAGTATATCTATTATTGGTGTTTGTAGCAGGCACATTTGCCTGCTGCAAACCCAACAATGGCACACAGACTGAAGAGCCAGATAAGCCTCAAACGCCTGTAGTAGAGGCGACTAAGATGGTTATCTATGAGTGCAACGAACGCCTTTTTGCCGAGCAAGACGCATTCGCAGCAATCGAGGCATATATCCCAACTCTGAAGGAGATGGGGGTGAACGTGTTGTGGCTGATGCCTATTCACCCACGCGGCGAAGGCGATAAGTCGATAGGTTCGCCCTACTGCGTGCGCGATTTCAAGGCAATCGATCCTGCTTTTGGTACGATGGCGGACTTGCAATCGTTGGTTAGCACTGCGCATGAGAATGGCATGAAGGTTATTTTGGATTGGATTGGCAATCACACCGCATGGGACAATGCATGGGTGACGGCTCACCCCGATTGGTACACAGGTCCACAGACGGGAGACGAGCAACAGTGGGCGGATGTGACTTTCCTGAACTATAGTCAACCCGCAGTATGCGAAGCCATGCAAGATGCTATGCTCTACTGGGTGGATGAGGCGGATGTAGATGGCTATCGTTGCGACTATGCTCATGGTGTGCCCCTGGACTTTTGGACGAAAACGAATGCAGAGATCTTCAAGCGCAAGAAAGATGCTATCATGCTGGCCGAGACTAGCGATGTGCGCCTGTGCAATGCGGGCTTCAATCTGCTGTATAGTTGGAACTATATGTATGCCGTAGAGGCACTATATAAAGGTACAGGCACTTTTGCTTCCTTGCTGTCTGCTAGCAAGTCGGAGTATGAATCTACGCCAACGGGTTGTGAGCGCATGCGCTATGTGACGACGCACGACGAGACTGCACAAGTGGCTCCTGCTACGGTGTTCCGCACCGCACAGGGCGAGTTATCAGCTTTCTGCCTCACCATCTTTATGGGTGGTGTGCCAATGATCTATTCCTCGCAAGAACTGGGGTATATGAATACCATCAATTTCTTCCACTATAATGTACTGGATTTTGCATCCGAGAACACGACTCGCGAAGCACTGAAGGAGTTGATGCGTGTATATCTGAGTACAGCTAGTTTGCGCGGCGGTAAACAATCTACGGGTACACTCAACAGCGATGTGCCATATATCGAATACGAGGCAGGCGACAAGACCTTGCTCGTGATTTGCAATAGCTCAAAGAGCGAGCAACAAGTGAAATTGCCAATGAAGCACCAAGGCAAAGTGGGTACCGATTTGCTGAGCAACCAACCATGCAGTTTGGGCAGTGTGACGACATTATCTGAATACGAGTATCGTATATATCAATTAAGTAATTAACTTATTAATATTTGGATGCCAACGTTTGGGCTACTGCCAATCCTGTTTTCCCACTCTCGTGCTCGAATGTGCTGAGGGTGGGATTTTTTTGAGATGCGCAACCATCTACAGTGATTTGTATACCCTTAGTATACTTTTAGCGAAGACTTATCCTTTCTTTACTTCGTCTTCCAACCACTTATCCAGCGACTCTTTCTCGCCCAAGCCTATGCGGTTCTTGATGCGCATGCGTCGGCTCCAAATAGTGCGTTGTGTGGAGCCTGTTAGCAAGCAGATGTCTGCATTGTCTATACCTAATATATATAGTGCAATCACTTGCAAATCGGTTGATGTTAGTCGTGGATAGGTTTGTTGCAATTGTTGCAACACATCTCCATAGCCACCTTCAAACTCTCGCAAAAACTCTTGCCATTGTTCTTCGCTGGCAAAAATATTCGTCTCCACAAATTCTTTTGCCCACTGCGGAATAGCCTCTTCTTTCTTTCTGCTTAGCATGGCTTCTTGCATGCTTTTGCTCAGTGAAATGCGTTGATTCATAATCTTTTTCAACGATTCTCGACGAACTTGCAGTTCCTTTTGTAGGTCGGCAATCTGCTGCTCTGTTTGTGTTTTTTCAATCAGATGTTTGGCTTTTTGGCGTGAAATAAATAGTATCAGCAATATCGTAGCGCACAATACACCAATCAGCACAATAGCTAGAATGATATATAATCGCTGTTTGTCTAATTGCAGTTGGAGGTTCTTGGCATGTTCCACTTCGTTGTCATAGTGCTGTGCGGCTACGAAGGCGCTTGCTCGTCCTTCTTCTTCGGCATAGCGGTAGTATGTGTCATAGAGTGTATATAAGGATTCATACGCTTCGCTGTTGCGCCCTTTTAAGTGCAGATATTGGCTGTGCCAAAGGGTATATTGCTGTTCGCTCCATATCTGTGCAGTGGTGTCTGCAGCCAGGATGTCCAGATATATTCGTGCCGAATCGGCTTTAGCAGTACGGATGTAGTATTTTACCAAATCGTATGCATATCGCTTTTGTCCTGCTTGGTGGCACATGTATTGACATATGCTTGCTAGCTCAGGCGAATTGTTTTGATTGGCAGATAGTTGTGCGTAGCGAATATCTAGCTGCAAGATGGTATCTCCCAAGAATCTGGCTGCGGTTAATGCTTTGTCAAAGTATTGATTTCTACTTTCATCATCTATGTTTCTTCCTAGTTCACGATATACTGAGGCTAAATATAAGGGTAATCCCACTTCCTCTAAATAGGGTAGGGCTCGTTTGTAATTCTCCAGAGCAATATCGTATAGCTGCTCGTCCTCGCTAATCCGCCCCATCTTGTAGTAGGTCATACCACGAATGATGCTGGTTGTAGGGCAACTTTCAGCTTTTTTGAGATATTGCATCGCCTGTGTGTTTTCGCCTAGCCAATTCAAATACGCGCCTTGTATATAATACGCCTCGCCCGCAGATGTATCATCCTTATAATCCATGAAATATTCCGCTAGGTCATCCATGTTTGTGTGTTCTGGCAACTGCAAACGCAGTTTTAGCATCAGATGTGTCTCCGTCAGTAGGTAGCGATATTGCTCATATTCACTCAGTCGGGCAATATCTATCTCCTCCAATGCTTTTTGTGCTGCTTTGGTATCCAACCATACTAGGTTGATAACCTCTTGCAGCGCTTTGTCTTTTATTTCTGCGGGGTGGTGGCAAGCAGCAAACCCAATAATCAGGGCTACTATCACTATTATTCGCGATTTCATAACTAAAGATCTATTTTTCTGCAAAATTACAATAATTTTTTCATACCTGCAAGCAATTTTTCTAGCCTGCATCAGTTTTTTATTTTAGAAAATTTATAACTGTCTGTAAATCAATGCGTGTAAAAATGCTTGCATAATGTGCTGCATCAGTTTATTTTTTGCATGTGTCAGAAAAAAGCAGTACCTTTGCATCGGATTTCGAAACCAAATATTGTATATGTTCAACGATTAAAATTGTTCGAAAAATGAAAAAGTTAATGTATTTTTTTGCTATTGCTATTATGGCTGTTCTCGCACAATCATGCGAGCCAGTGCCTAATTTGGATCAAAAAGGAACAATATCAGGTGTGGTTACGGATGCGACTACAGGCGAGCCAATCGTAGGCTGTGAGGTCTATCTCTCTCGTTATACTCCTGCTGAGCGCGTAGCTCCTCGTGCTGCTGAGCCTGTATGGCCACATAAGGCTATTACGGATAGTTTGGGTAAGTATGAATTCACGCATGTGTATTTTGGTAAATATAATGTAGCTGCAGTTGCGGATGGCTACGTACCATCAGATAATGTAGAAATTTTATTGACCGATGATAATGACAATGATTGGGTTAAACTCAATTTTCAGTTGGAGAAAAGCGAATAATTACTCCCTATCTTGCATATATCCAATAAATTTACTATCTTTGCAACGATTTTCTATTTTACCTAGATGAAACACTGTGTTCATATATTATTCTTGTTTTTCGTGAACGTGCTTCTGTCGTGTTCGCCAGGGATTCCAGCTGTACCAGGTCCAGGTCCTACAGAACCAGGTTCGGATATTACCAATCCCAACGAACTCCATATCAAGCCCGTTACTGGCGATGAGATGTCGCTCATTTTGGCAGACACCATTACTCCCCCTTCCAACCCTATGGCTCCTAGCGACCTCTCTTCCTATCCTACTTTTGAAGGCAGTTTAGGTCTGACCAAATTGGTGGATGTTCCTCAGGTTCCTAGTGGCTATTATTGTTGTATTCATCTCGATAACCCCTTACAAATAGAGCTTGATGCTACTCGATTGACCATTAGCGATATAATGTTACTGGATAACAATCGTCATTTTGTTCGTTTTGACCATCCAGCCCTCGAATCTTTTCATGTGGGAGATAGAATTCTCTTGACAGGTACACCTTATAATATATGTGATAGATATGTTGGAGTAACAATGTATTTTATTCAATCTGCTCAATAGCTCTACCTATGAAGACAATCTGCAAATATTTTTGCTTGCTGGTAGTTCTTGCTTTTGCTGCCAACGGTTTTGCTGCCAACGAATTCACGCATGGTCGCCATAGTTTGCGCCTTGGTTGGGGATTGGGTACTAAGCAATTAATTTATGACTATAATGATTTGAATTGGATTGTGCCACCTAGTTTTGTACAGGGTATTCGAAAGTCGGCTCTTTTATCTAATGATGTGTATGATAAGATTTGGGAGAATATTCAAGGAATGACTGCTGAAGAGGCGCATAAATATCTGACAAATTGTCGCGTTATACATAATAGTGGACCATACCAGTTTGGGCACTTGTTCCTGAGCTATAGATATGATATCAATTCATGGCTTAGTGTAGGATCGGAGGTAGATTGGTTCTATATTTGGGGTGGTGAAGAGCAACGAAATGGGTATGGAGATTTTGTAGCTAAATATTCCTATAGCCTACATCAACTTACCATTATGCCTACCGCTCGTTTTACCTATTTTCGCCGCCCGATAGTAGAGTTGTATTCAGGTTTAGGTCTTGGGTATACCATGTATGAACCTGATGTGCATGGTTTTACCATCTCTCCAACTTTATTCGGTGTTAATCTGGGTCACGAGCATTGGTTTGCGGAAGTGGAATTAGGTGGTATGGCTACCTTAGCTATTTCTTGGTTTGGTAATCCAGGCATACTCTTCTCCTCCCGCATTGTCTCTGCCGCAGTAGGCTATCGCTTTTAACCATTACTATAACTTTTAAAACCACAATATATATGAAAAAGCTTTTAACTTTATTCATGCTCTGCTTGACTTTCGCACTCACTAGCTGCGAACAACCAGAAGGTCCTCAGTCGCTTATAGGTCATTGGAAAATGGTTGGTGACCATTGGACGGCTGATTTCGATGAAAATGGCGAATTGATTATTTCATCGGTTAAGTATGATTGTTTTTATCCTTATTATTATAAGGCAACTGCTGATTCATTGTATGTATATTGGAACGCGAATATGCAACAACCCACACCAGATCCAGTTGCTTGTTCGTACTATTTCAAGGGAAATAACACTTTGGTTATTGATGGCTTTAATGCTATTTTCCAAGATATAGGATCTGTAGCTGATAAGATACAGAAGAAAGACCATGTAGTCCTAACAAGAACCCCTTCATTACGTTAATCTTCCGCTATCTCCCCGCTATTAACTACGGTAGATACACGGTAGATACACGGTAGATACACGATAGATACCTATAGGAGTACCGAGGAAAAATACTCTTAGAAGACTTTAACTTCTATTCATATTTTCTACCAAAACTTGCACAATTTAAATAATTATTGTAACTTTGCAAACCCTTAGAACTCTCATACATATGAAAAAGATTACTTTTATGGCTTTTGCAGCCGCTATCGCATTCGCATTCTCTAGTTGTTCATTTGCACCTAATGCCCCAGGTGGTGGATATTTTGAAGACGCTATAGGGGGCGAACCTATAGCGGGTATGCCTTCTGGCGATCAGTTCGAGGAGTTTACCGATAATCCATTTATCTCTACATCCGAAGAACCTACTTCCACCTTCTCCGTAGATGCCGACGGAGCAAGCTACGCATACATGCGCTCGTACATGTCAAAAGGATATTTTCCTGACAAGTCCTCTGTTCGTATCGAGGAGTTCCTCAACTACTTCACCTTCGATTACCCTGAACCAGAGAACGCTGTGGGTATCAATGCCGAGATTGGAGCATGTCCTTGGAATCCAGAGCATTACCTCCTACGTCTCGGACTTAAAGGCAAAAGCGTTTCCGAAGAAGAGATGCTTCCTGCCAATTATGTTTTCCTTGTGGATGTCTCTGGATCCATGGATTCAGATGACAAACTGCCACTCCTTAAATCATCCCTTCTGACTCTTGTGGATGAACTGCAACCTTCTGACCGTGTGTCACTTATCACCTATTCGGGTAGTGTGGAGCGCGTCTTAGAATCCACCCAAGTAATGCACGCGGGTAAAATCAAATCAGCTATTCGCAGTCTGGGTGCTGGTGGTAGCACCGCAGGTGGTGCGGCTATCAAAATGGCTTATGAAGAGGCATTAGCCAACTATATCATTGGCGGAAACAACCGCATTATCATGGGTACAGATGGCGACTTCAATGTAGGTGTTACCAACACCGATAGTCTTTTGAATATGGTCTCTCGCTATGCCGACCAAGGTATCTATCTAACCATGTGCGGCTTTGGCACAGGTAACTGGAACGATGCCATGATGGAGAAAGTTTCCAACCGAGGCAATGGCAACTACTACTATATTGACTGCGAGGATGAGTTTATGAAGGTCTTTGTGCACAACCGCTCTCATCTTCAAGCAGTTGCTAATGATACCAAGTGCCAAATCACGTTCGATTCTACCCGTGTAGCCCAATATCGCCTTATCGGTTATGAGAACCGCGTAATGAGCAATGAGGATTTTGACGACGATACCAAGGACGCTGGCGAGATTGGTGCAGGACAAACCATCACAGCTCTTTATGAAATCGTTCCTACAGACGCGCAGTGGGGAGATTATAAACCTTGGGCGAAGTTCGACTGCCGCTACAAAGAGCAACTCGGGCTCAGCAGCAAACAACTCTCTTTAGATGTCTATTACGAGAATAGCAAGTCAGAAAACCTCACTTTTGCTGCGGGTGTAGCTGCGTATGGTATGTTGCTCCGCAATTCAGAGTACAAGGGTACTGCTAACCTCGAAATGGTAAAGCAACTGATTGGTAGTTCGTTGACCTATGATCCTAAGGGTTACCGCCAAGGATTATTGGACTTGCTCAACCAGCTCAGTAGCGACCAAGTGGAGGAACTCAATAACCGTGATGCGAAATAATGTTTCAATATTTGTAATATTAACCGTTAAGTATATACGATTATGAGAACGAAATCTATTTTTATCATCATGATATTATGCACCATGATGATGGGATGTGAGAACCCAAACTCAAGTACAAATCCCAACGTAGGCTTTGTCGAAAAAGTTCCTTTGACCGATATAGAGCAGTCTGAACTAGATGCGATATTTACAGAGAGGAATCATTTCTTACATAATTATGCAACAAAGCTAAATGGAGAAAATACAGTTAATGTAATTGGTTCTAGGGCTGAGTTATATGATTTGGTAGGACCCGGAGTGTTTATCGGAGACCTTAAGAGCATCGACTTCAAGAAACATTGCATCGTATATGGTGTTGTTAGAACAAGCTCATCTGGTAATACTTTTTCAAAGGCAGAATTGTACATGCAAGCCGATGGAAAGGCTACTTTGCAGACGACTATAGATATGGTATCTATCAACAGCATGATCGGATATGTATTTCCATATGCTGTGTTCGATATTCCTAAAAAAGATATACAACAAATAACCATACAAGTTGATCGATCTACGCCAAAACGCAACAAAAAGGCATTTTCTGTAAGCAAGACAGAGCAGGTTGTCTTCTCTATGGGTAACTTACAACACCATCCAAAGAACAATGAATGGCGTTTTGCAGAAAGCCAGTGGAATATTATTGGTGGTGCAAATGAAAATATATCAACCACTTACGACGGATGGATTGATCTCTTTGGCTGGAGCACCGATGGACACGAAGCGACGAAATGGGGAGTGAGTTCCTCCTCCGATTGGAATGATTACACAGGTAATTTCGTAGATTGGGGTATCAATACGATTGGTAACGACGCACCCAATACTTGGCGAACAATGAGTATAAATGAGTGGTACTATCTCATAGAACAACGTCCGCACCATTCCGAACTTATGGGTATAGCTCAAGTAAATGGAGTAAATGGCACTATATTACTCCCTGACGGTTGGGAATGTCCTGATGGAATAGATTTCAAGCCGGGTCTTTATGAGGAACATTATAATTATCCAGACGACAGTTATTTTGCTATGCATCAGACATTTACACTAGAACAATGGCGAAAAATGGAAAACGCAGGAGCAATCTTTTTACCCAATGCTGGCATACGCGTAGGCAAGAATGTTTATAATCCACATGGGGCGGGATGTTATTGGTCTTCCACTAGGGGGAGTAATCTTACTGCATGTTCCTACGAGTTTGGAGGAATTAGTGTAGCAACTGGTATCATCAATGAAATGCATAAAGATGCGCGTAGCGTTCGCTTAGTAAAGAATTGCGACTAGACCTTTAAACTCAGAGAACCCTTAAAAACTTCTATTCATATTTTTTGCCAACTATTGTGCAATTCAAATAATTATCGTACCTTTGCAAACCCTTAAAATAGTATGCATATGAAAACAAACTTTCGCCAAAAGTACAACAATCTGTTGCAACGCTTTATCCGTCTTTTTTCGCTATCAAGCGTAGCGTTTGTCTTGACAGCTTGCTATGGTTGTCCATACGCTGAGTATGATGTAGAAGGATATGTCTATGACGAAAATGGCAACATGCTAGAGAATATGCAAGTTGTTGTCCGCACTTTTGACCAGGAATGGGATTATCCAGATACAGTCTATACCAATGCAGATGGTCATTATCATGCTATTCATAGCCTCACTTCCAACGGAGGTGATTGTATGGAGGTGATTGTCCATGATACCACAGGGGTATATGCCTCCGACTCCACGCATATATCCTCTGGCAAGATGAAAGTGGAGGACCGGGACTCTTGGTCCACCTATTATTCTATGCGCCAAGATTTCAAACTTGAAAAGAAGTAATCGTTCGAAGGCGTAAGCCGAGATAAAAAGTAGTTATGAAAAGATTTCGTATTTTATTAAACACCCTATTGACATCGCTCTTGGGATTATTTGCTGCTTCATGTGATAGGGGAGGTGGTATGGTTTGTATGTATGGTCCAATGCCTGTAGATGACATGGCTGTATACAAAGTGACTGGACAGATAACTGACGAGCAAAACCAACCATTGGATTCTATGCGGGTACATTTCTATTTGGATCAATTTGTCCGTACGGACGATTTCCATAGCGATAGTATTGGTGAATATCATGCAGAGTTGTGGACATGGAAAGGAGCGGATACATTGCAATTAGTTGTGTACGACCCAAAGAAAGAGTACGATTCTGACACAACAAGGATTGCTATATCTGATATGAAGTTAACTCCCCATGAAGAACTGAGTTGCTCATATTCTGTAGAATTAGATATCCAACTCAAAAAGAAATAACATTTCCTAGCCGCTGGGGTGTGTTCTTATCTCACATTCGTTTGAACGATTATTAGTCCCCCTGCGGAATAGTTGTTGGTTTATGTTGTTTAAGTTGTCGTTAATAAAAATCCATATGAATCTACGCAAACGCATCATATTCGAGCTTGAGCGGCTTCGCCGCAAGAACCTCCAGCAATTACACCCGCTGCAACAACTCTTTTGGGAGTCCACACTCCGCTGCAATGTCCATTGTCTGCACTGTGGTAGCGATTGCTCCAGCTCCGAGGTCACACCCGACATGCCCGCCGAGGATTTCCTTCGTGTGATTGATCAATCCGTTACCCCTCATGTCGATCCACATAAGGTGCTGATTATCATATCGGGTGGCGAGCCGCTGATGCGCAAAGATCTTGCTCAAGTGGGTGCAGCGCTCAAGCAACGCGGCTACCCTTGGGGCATGGTCACCAATGGATTGGCATTGACCGAAAAACGCTTTAAGGAACTTATGGCTGCGGGTTTGCGCTCTATTGCCATTAGTTTTGATGGCTTAGAACTTGACCACAACTGGCTTCGCCAACACCCGCTTGCGTTTGAGGGCGCTACTCGCGCCATCAAACTGGCAGCTGCTGCGCCGTCGCTCATTTGGGATGTGGTGACTTGCGTTAATCAACGCACTATCCACCAATTAGATGAGATGCAGAAATATCTATGGTCTATCGGTGTGCGAAACTGGCGACTAATCACCATCGACCCTATGGGGCGTGCTGCGGATAACCCAGAACTATTGCTATCGCCTGAGCAACATCGCCAAGTGTTAGAGTATATCCGTGCGAAGCGTAAAGAGGGATTGCATGTGTCCTATTCTTGCGAGGGCTTTATGCCTGATTATGAATTAGAAGTGCGCGACCACTTGTTCCATTGTGCTGCGGGTGTGAGTGTGGCATCTATCCTGATTGATGGCAGCATCTCCGCCTGCACCAGTGTTCGTGGTAAGTACTATCAAGGCAATATCTACAAGGACGACTTCTGGGAGGTCTGGGAGAACGGCTTTGAACTATACCGCAACCGTAAGTGGATGAAGAAGTTAGAGCCATGCAATAATTGCAAACTCTTCCGCTATTGCGAGGGTGGGGGAATGCACCTCCGTCGCGAGGATGGCGCATTGATGCTTTGTCATCATAATAAGTTGAATAGTAAAAAGGTTGCCTTTCGACAACCTAAATAAATGTTTATTGTTTGAATGAGGAATTATTAGAACCTTAGCCAAACAGGGATTGCTAATGCGCAACAGGTTATATACATCAAATGCAATAAGGCAATTGCTTTGGCATCTTCATCCTTACATTGGTACATACATATCAGCATACTGATGAATAGTAGTGCCCAACACACATAGAGTGACATCTCAAAAAGTGGTGTACATAGAATACCGATACAATACAATGTCGGGAGAAGTATGCCCAGAACACCATACAGTCCAATCTCTTGTTGTTTGTGTATTTGATATACAAAGACACCTAAAGCACATAATACAATCACGACATGCAATAAATCAATCCATATTATACGCTCTCTTACTTCCGAAGCTAGTAGTAAGCATATCAATGAGATATAACCAAATAGACTGTGTTGATGTTTAAAAAATGTCTTCATATTATCCTATTTTTATTGTACGACCCACAATGCGGTGCTATAATATAATTGACCTGCATAAGTAGACATATATGTCTTATCATTATTGTTTGAAATGGTGCGATCTACAATTCTCAAATATCGGGTGGTATAATTGTGTAACTCTGCAATGCTCAAGTTTATTGTTGTCCGCTTAAAAGTTTGATTCGCTTGAACCACATTGTCATTGGGCATGGGCGTTTTAATCATCATTTCACCTAATAGTGCGCTTTTAATTTCAGAATCAATAGGTGAAAAATAACTCTCATAGCCATCAATCACCAGACCAATTGCTTGTTGATACGAGAAGTTCTCGAATGTGACATTTCTTTTTATTAATTTGTCAATGAGTATGTTGTGCATTATGCCGATTCTGGAGCCAATAGAAGTGTCATTAATTTGAGTGATTGTTTGTAATGATGTTGTGCTAATCATAGCTTCGTTTTTTGATGCTTCATATGCACTATAAGATTCATATGCACCAACAATTACTGCACCTACAATCGCACCAATACCAGCATTTTGAATACTTCCTGTTGCGCCACCAATTGAAGCTCCGAGACCTGCTCCCTCTAAGGCACCCTCGATGTCTGCATCAACAATATCCTTTTTTAATTCTCTTGTGTCATCTACGCTATCATTAGCGAGGGTATAAGATATACATTGTTGGTTCGGGAAGAATGTGGCATTCAGTTCTTCTACAGCAGTATAGAATACTTCCCATTCTTCCGCACTGGTTTCTTGTTCTTGCTGTGTAGGTTCTACGAGCATAGCATCTTCATTTGGATTAAGACTGCTCGATTTGGGAGAGCATGCTGTCAAGAATAGTCCTACCGCTAAAACACTAATTGCAGAAATTGCAATAAAAATACTTTTTTTCATACTTGTAAAATTTAATTGATTAATAAAATAAGTTTACTAAACATAATGGATAGCGAATTTAGCATAAAAATATTGGGTGTATTAGTCTGTATGAAGTTTATTCTACGCTAAACTCGCCAACCATTATTGTTCCTGATTCTGAATAAATATATAGTTCATAATTTCCTGATTGAGGAATATACATATTTGTTTCACCTACGAACTCTCCTTCCTCCACCACTTCGCCTGTTCTCTGATTGATTACCTCAGTATACGCATGTACACTTGCGTCTGCTCCTACGAATAATTGATTGCCATCAATAGATGCGTGAAAACGAGTTTGTCCTGTAGAAGGAAATGGTTTCTCTTCTTCCTTATTACTATCCCATGGATGCATAGTAGCCATTTCGGTTAAGATGATTTCTTGTGCCGTCATCATTTCGGCGCGGGCATTGCACATTCCTAAAATACACAATGCGAAAATAATTAATTTTTTCATACTTGTAATTTTTTAGTGGTTAATAATGTTAGTTAGTTGTTGTTTTCAAATTGCGGTGCAAAGGTACTGCCATTTTGGAATGTGCACAAAAAATATGGCGCACAAATAAAAACTTGCAACTGCTTAATAATAAAGCAATTGCAAGTTTATTCTGCGCACAAGTGCTAAAAATGGACTATTTTTACTCAATCAGAGATAGCCATTTCAACTAAAAAATCATACAGATTTGCAGCAGTTGTACCTAATTTTTGTGCCGTTCTTTGTTTGAAGGTACGAATGCCTACTGCTGAATAAATCATATATTCTGCCAATACTTTTGTGCTAATATCGTAGTATAGCAGACAATATACGCACAAATGTATCTCTTTTTCTGATAACTTTTTCTCCGCTAATTTGTCCAATAGGCAAAGTAGAGATTGATTCAATTCATTACGAAATACACTATAATCATTCCATTTCTTATCGGGTTTAGGATGGCGTGTTCGAACTAATTCGATATGCGACATTAATGCATCGTGACGCTGTTGGCGTTGTTCTTCTATTGTTTGTTGGTATTCTTCTTCAGCCGATTGCAATGCCTCTACTTGGGCATCTATGTGCTTTTTCTTTTTGCGCCAATACCAAAGTATGCCTAATACTACCAACACAAGGGTAATAACGAGTGCACTATATCCAATCACTCGCCATATAAAGGTTTTGCAATAGTATAAATAATCTTGAAATACTTGTATTGCATTTAGAGAATCTATTTTTTCAGTTTCCGCTTTGCGTTTTACATCCATTCGCAGACTTGCAAGACTATCTGCAGCCAATATATCATTATTTAAAATAGCATATTTGTGTAAAATATAGTAAGCACTCACTTTATTAGCTGGCACATCAAAATCATTCACAACTTTCTCTGCATAATATGCAGCGGAATCCATTTGACCTAAATCATAAAAAGCATTTGCAATTTTGATAGCGCGATAGGATGTCGTTATAGGAGTTTGTTGTATGTAATAAATAATCGAATCAGGTGTATACTCAGTCTCTTGGTAGTAGAAGTAAATAACTCTAATATCATTTAGATACCAACGATAACTATCATTAAATGAATAACTTGCAGCCATCTTCCATAAACTATCCGCTTCTGCAAATTGTTTTGCTGCACACTTAATCATGCAAATATTCAATAATCCATTTGCATAGTACCACTCATTTTCACTTCTCTCAAAATTATCCAATGCGCGTTCATAAAACAATAGTGACAAACTATCTTGATTGTAGTCCGCACATATTCCAGCCATACACGAGTTTACTCGTCCCTGATAAATTGGATTCTCTATTTTTAACCAGTCGGCTTCAATATAACATTCCGCAGCGCGTTCCACTTGGTTGTAGTCATCCTCCAAGTTTCGTCCCATATAGTAGTAGGCTTTAGCCAATGTATTGCGTTTGAATGTTCTACCTAATGGATTATTCAGTGCACGAATAGTTTGGCGCAACGCTACGGTATCATTATAAATCACATGCTGCGTGACATCTAAACTATCAGCCATGGCAATAACTGCTTCTGCTCTTTGCCATTGAGTACAAGAGGTACAAAACCATATTAATGGAATGAGTAGTAAGTATATTTGCTTCATCCGTTTCATTCAAACTAACTATTTCGCGACAAAGGTACTACTTTTTTTTGATATATGCAATTTTTGTCATTAGATCTCATAATGCTTGTACCGCTGTTCGGGCGGTGGTAGTAGTTGAGGCGATGGCTGCTCTTGTGCTGCAAGACATTTTCTCTGTGTTAGTTCCTATTAATTTCTTTCTTGCACTTCGGCAATGGCGTGGAAAACGCGGTTGTCTGCTACACTCACCGCGATGGGCATTTTGCTTTTGCGGGTGATGATGCAGACATCCATTGGGTCGGTAATCAAAGACAAGTGTTTGCCACATTCTTTGCAAGTGAACAATCCCAGGTTGCCAAAGAAGCCACCTGCTCCTACAATACGGCTGGACTGGATGCCATGTGGATAGTGCTCAATCTTCACGATTTCATCGGCAGGGATGTTGATTTTCCAAGCAAGAAGGTGGATGTTGATTTCCTCCTGTGTCACAGTTAGTTTACGTGGGATGAGCACCATACAACTGAGTAGGGCAATGGCAACAATTACGAAAGTGACCAATAGCATCACTTGCTTGGTTGTGTACCATTGATATGCCATATAACCCATTGTGACAAGGATGATGATACTGGCAATAATGGTCACAGACTTGATAGCTGGACTCAATGGAAGGAAGACGGTGGTTTGCATAGTAGTATAATTTTGTGTTAGAAAGATTTTGCAAAGGTAGTGCTTTTTTCGCGAATATGCAAGCCTTATGTGCATTTGCACACGCGTTAGAGGTGAGTGTGCATGAAAATCAGCGGATTAGACGGCAGATTGTACACGGGGGAGATATGCATTTAGCGACTATAACTCCTGTCCCATTGCGTTATAGATCTTGCCATCGCGGAGGATGAGGACTTGATTGTCGCGGATAATCTTTTGGCAATTGGTCATTGGCAATTGGATATCGGATACACTTGTTGGAGTGCCTAATGTTGTAAATTCGCCCGAATGGGTGGTAATAGGTTGGTTTTCTGCATCTTTGGTTGTGATGCTGTAAGTGTATTGTGTGGCTTCGGTCAAACCAGTAACGGTGAAGCGATAGCCATTGCCTGCTTGTTCTGCGTATTGCGCTGGGTGATTTCCATTACGACCTGGAGCGAAGGTGATAGTGAGCAACTGACCATCGGCATTGAAAGTCAATGTGCAGAATACCTCGTCGCCTTTCTTAATGACGATAATGTATGTGTCAGCGTCCGTGTGAGTAGGCCATGTGATAGAAACTGAATTGTTGGAAGGCACAATAATGACACTATCCGTGACTACATTCCCATTTTCAGCACCAATACACTCAATCTGCTTGAAATTACCCCACACCATATCCGAATAATATGCCTGATAATTGTCACAGGGCACATGCACAATGGCATTGTAGTTCGTGAATGAGGAGTCAAATGCTTTGGGTGGATTGGTTGCGTAACAATATATATCGTAGAGTTTTGTGGTATATTCACCACCAAACGCTTGTTCTCCAATTTCTTTGACTCCTGTGCCTAATGTCACCTTTGTAAGTGACTGGCAATCAGCAAAAGCTGCACCTGAAATATAGGTAACGCTATTGGGAATAGTCACCGATTCAAGAGCAAGGCACATATGGAATGCTGCTTTTTCAATAGTCGTTACGCTATTAGGAATAGTGAGCGAGGTCATAGAAGCACACGCAAGGAAAGCTTGCTCGCCAATGCTTGTTACATTCTCAGGCATCGTAATGGAAGGGATTGCAATACAAAGGGCAAAAGTATGTGGTTCTATTCGCGTTATACCATTGGGAATGTTGATTGAGGTAAGGTAGATACAACCATGAAAAGCACCTTCACCAATACTTGTAACACTATTAGGAATGACAATAGAAATGAGAGATTCACAGTTACAACTTGCCAAAGCATACTTTCCTATATATGTTACGCTTTCGGGAATAGTGAGTGAGGCAAGGGTTTCGCACTCCCAAAAAGCATAGTCCCCAATACCTGTGACAACATAAGTAGTGTCATTATGTACTACAGAAGAGGGGATGTTGGCGGTGGTAAGATTGGGATAGTTGTTAGATGCGACTTTGCCAATCTCATTGGCTACTTCAACGGTATAAAGAGTCGTTTGGCTTGTGATATTGTAACACAAATCACCCACTCGGAAATCATACGCCCAAAGGGTAGTATTGGCGAATAGTAACAAGAAAAGAGGGAATAATTTTCGCATTGTTGTTTGATTTATGTCTCCTGTTTTCAATGAATCAAGTTTGAAATAATAACGCTATATTAAATATGTCGGGAATGGTATGCGTGTTAGTCTTTTTGTATGATTTCCCAATGACCTCCTTTATCTGGACCTATACGGCGAAGAATGCCTTCTTGTTTGAGTTTTTTGATTTGATACTTAATACCATCCCGCGTCAGCCCGCATTTATCAGCCATCTCTTCTATCGAAATATTCTGATTATCTTTGATTAACTCAATTATTTTCTGTGTAGTTTTCTGTGTAGTTTTCTGTGTAGTTTTCTGTGAACTTTTCTCCACATTTTTCTCCGAACTCTTTTCCACAGTGTTCGTATTAGGTTTGTTGTAGAAGATAGTCCATATGCCCGCACCGTCAAATCTCCATTCTGGTACAGGACATCCGTAGTCGGCACAATAGGTCTGAATGCGTTCTATACCCTGTCCCCATGCTTCTACCTCACCAGCTCGGAAGAATGTGGCAGCTATATCGGGGTTGTGTGGACGACTACTATGCTTCTGTATAAGGGTTTCCACCGTCCAATCAGCAGGTAATATCGCTGTATTCCAAATCATCACCTTATCATCATATACACTAATTTGAATAGGTGTAAAGCTGCTATAGTCCTTGTGGATTAGCGCATTTAGAATTGCCTCGCGCAGCGCATCTCGTGGTATAGGTAGTTCGTCAATGCGTTGTAGCCCTTCGTATCGGATGTATGCCTTAGTATATTTGGTG
>JAGBZD010000020.1 GCA_017628395.1 Paludibacteraceae bacterium
AACAAAGCAGAAGGTTAACCCAGCACAAGGTCCTAATGAAAAGAAGGCAATTGCTTATCTTGATGGCTTTGTAAGTATTCCCAACATTACAGAACAGGAACTTGAATTGATTAATAAAGCAAAACGAGCTATTACAACGGGCAAATTCCAGCAGTTGCAACGAGATATAAATAAACTAAAAACAGCAACAAAGAAAACTCCAGTCAAGCCAGTAGTTTTGCTAGAACAATTGATAATGATTATATCAGCATATCCATTGGAGCATGTTCAAAGTGGGAATGTTGATAAACAAGTAGATGTGCTTAAAGTGTCGAAAGATTTTATGCCTGAGATTATTATTTCAGAGAGTTTTAACATGTAACAAAGTATTATTATGAATCAAGCATATTTGAAAAATATACTATCTGCAAAATTTGATTTTGACATTTGGAAAGATTTGCTGGAAAAGATCTTCCCTAAAGTTGAAATCTTTACAAGTATTGCAAAGATTACAGATTCACATGTCAAAGATGGTGGTCATGTTGGAAACGTCCGTTTAGACGATGGACGTTCGTTGGCTATATTCAATTTTGAAGTTGCAGACAATGTGCTTATTCCGCGCAACCGTAGAGATTTACGTAATATTGCAGCCAGTTTTATAGACCAAGATAAGTTTCATGGGGCAATCGCATTTTACCATTCTCATAATAAAGATAACTATCGCTTGACGTTTATTGCTAAGCAGACCTACTTCAATGAAAGCGGTGAATTGGTTAAGAAAGAAACAGCACCTAAGCGATATACTTTCTTATTAGGCCCTAATGAGCCTTGCACTACAGCTGCAAGTCGACTTAAAGAATTGGCTGATAAGAAGACCTATGGTCCCATCTATTTAACAGATGTTACCGATGCATTCTCTGTTGAACGACTCAATAAAGAGTTTTTCAATGGCTACAAAGCCCAATATAAGAAATTTATTGATACGCTTTCTGATACCAAGTCAAATCGCGACTATGTCAAGAAGTTATTAGGCCGTTTGGTGTTCTTGCAGTTCTTACAAAAGAAAGGCTGGATGGGTGTGCCTGTTTCAAATGCTAAATGGGAAGGTGGAGATAAAAACTACCTTAGTAAACTTGTAGATAATTATGCCAACAATAATCGTTTGTTAAGTGATGTTTTGGAACCACTGTTCTTCAAAACATTGAATGAAAAGCGAAATGGAGATATAGCCGATGGTAAACTTGGTGAAAATATCAAGATTCCATACTTAAATGGTGGTTTGTTTGATAAGGACAGAATTGACGAATTAGATATAGATTTCCCATATTCCTACTTCAAGGATTTAATGGATTTCTTCTCTCAATACAACTTCACCATTGACGAGAACGACCCTGATGACAGCGAGGTGGGTATTGACCCTGAAATGTTGGGACATATTTTCGAGAATCTTTTGGAGGACAACAAGGACAAAGGTGCCTTTTATACTCCTAAGGAGATTGTTCAGTATATGTGCCGACAGAGTGTGATTCAATACCTAAAGACACATGAGCCATCAGATCAGTATGCGGATGCTATTGAGCAACTTATAAATGATAGCGTGGTGAGTCCTATGCTCCAAAGCAAAAGCATTGCTACACGCTTTATTCAACTGCTTAAAGAGGTTAAGGTATGCGACCCAGCCATTGGTTCGGGTGCATTCCCTATGGGTATCCTTTATGTCTTGTATCACGCAATACATCATTTGCATTCACACGCAGAGCCTCACGGCAACTTTGATTCGACTCAAACAAAGCGAGATATTATCCAAAATAACATCTTCGGTGTCGATATCGAGCAAGGTGCTGTCGATATAGCTCGTTTGCGTTTCTGGTTAGCATTGGTTGTCGATGCGGAAGAACCACAGCCACTACCCAACTTAGATTACAAAATCACTTGTGGCAATTCATTATTGAGTCGCTATCCTATTGATGCTCCCATTGAGAATGTTTTTGTGGAGTACAATAAGGGTAAAAAGGAGAATGAGAAAATGACACTTGCCAAATACAAAGAGCTGGTAAGCGACTATACTAATACATCCAATCATCAAACCAAGGAACTTTTCCGCAAAACAATTGAGGATATTAAGAGTGCATTTAAGACAGAACTTAGCAATCAGTTTAAGGAGAGACTTGCAAAGTTAAGGGGTAAGGTTGTTATGCTTGAAGGCCCGACCTTATTTGGAGAGAGAACAAAGGCTGAAAAGACTGAGCTGAAGAAACTGAAAGATAAACTGAATATCCTTGAAAAAGAGCAAGAAGATATTCAGACAAATAAGTTGTATGTTAATGCTTTCGAATGGCGTTTTGAATTCCCTCAATTGCTTGATGAGAATGGAAAATTCATAGGTTTTGATATTGTGATAGGTAATCCTCCTTACAATGAGCTCAGGGACCTTGATTTGAGCATGCAAACTGCATTAAAGTCATCAAGGTTTTATGACTATGCGAAAGGCGGAAGACTAAATATGTTCCAATTTTTTTATCCTCTCGCTATAAATGTTGCTAGGGACAATGGAATAGTTTCTTTAATTACTCAAAATTCTATTTTAGCAGAAGATAGTGCATTAGGAAATAGAAAATTATTCTTTGCACAAACTGACATACTATCTATTGATTCGTTTCCTGAAAGAGATAATAAAAATCTTAGAGTTTTTGAATCAGCAAAGATGAGCGTATGTATTTGTACATTAAGAAAAAACAATCACCCGGATACATGTAATATTATTCCTATTAATGTATGGCATTCACGATTTATGCAAGACAAGCATGAATTGAATATTACTGTTGAAGAAATAATGGAGATGTATCCAGAAGACATTATTATACCTATAAGCAGTAATGAGAAGTTTTCTATCCTTAAAGAGATAAAAAAGAAAAGTCAATATCATATCAATGCATCAGCTGGTGAAATAGATATGACAAAATATAAGAGTATATTTAATACAATTGGCTTAGGAACAAGAGTAATTACAGGTGCACAAATTCAAAGATATTACATAACAAACACACCTTCGCAAGGAGATGTTATTTATATAGATGATTCCTGTAAACCTCAGCTATCTTCAAAAAGGAAGACAGAAATATCACAACATAGGATAGTTCTTCAGCGTATAACAGGTGTAGATTCTAAAGTTAGAATAATTGCTACACTTATAAATGGAAGCATGTATTGTGCAAATTCCACAAATTATATCGCCAATGATAAAATTATAAATATCAAATACCTATTAGGTGTTTTAAATTCATCTTTAGTAAATTTCTTCATAAAGCAAACTAGTACAAACACCAATATTACAGCAAAGGTTCTAAACTCCATACCTATTGCTGTACCTTCAGCTAAAATGCAAGAAGCAATTGTTAGAGTTGTTGATTATATAATGCAAATTAAATCTTTGTCTTCAGATATCGTTATAGATCAATATGTTGACAACGAAGTAATGGCTCGTCAATTTGAAAATGTTATAGATGCATTAGTATATGAATTGTATTTTAGCAACGAATTCAAACAGGCAAATATTTCATTTGTCGATTCGGTATTACGTGATTTCCAGATTATAAATGTTAATACTGAGAATGTTATACATGTTATACTAGATACTTTTACTAAACTGAGAAATATGGACAATGATATAAGGAACAATCTAAAATATATGTCTATAAAATTAGAATCGTTGCTAGCTCCTATAATTAATATCTAACGAAGTAGAGGATATGTATAAGATTAAAAATATAAAACTCAATAATTTTAAGTTCTTTTTTGGTGAACAAAACCTAAAATTAGATAAGAAACATACTCTTATCTATGGAGAAAATGGCAGTGGTAAGAGTTCTATTTATTGGGCGCTACACTGTTTCCTGCATAGTACTCTTAAACCAAATGTGGAAAGTGTCCAAAAGTATTTTCTTCCTATATCTCAAAGTGACGAAAGTATAAAAAATCGATATGCACTGGATGCTGATAAATCTGGTGTTTCAATAACTCTTGAACATTTGGACTATGAAAGATATGCTAATATTAATGCTGAGATATCAAATAATGTAGTAAATACTCAAACGAATCATGAAATTAAGTTGATGGCACTTTCAAGTGAGTTGATTAACTATAAGGTGGTGTACAATATGTACCTTGCGACTAATAAGAATACAATCAAATTATTTTCATATTTTGAAAAGAACCTTTTAGAGTTCATTGATTTTGACCAAGAGTTAAATACAATATCGGGGCGTAGAATTTCACGCAACTCGTTAGAGTGGTGGAGATATATCAAAGAAGGTATGCAACCTTATACAACAATGCAAGATCCCAATTATGGTATATTCCAAGAACATGTGGCTTTGTTTAACCAAAAGTTAGGTGATTATTTACAATTGGTAACAAGGGAAACAAATAGAAGTTTACAAGAAGACTTTAACGAGGATTTCACAATAAAATTTAAATATACGCATGCTGTATATAATGATTTTAAATATGGAGAAGATGGTCGGCCACACGGGCGGACAAGAGAGACTAAAGCACCGGAAATAGAATTGATTGTAGAATTGCCTAATGTGGGCGGAATATCGTCAAATGAGGTTAAAAGGCCACATTCTTATTTAAATGAAGCAAGATTGTCTGCTATCGCAATAGCCATCAGATTAGCCATTCTAAAAGAACGTTATATAGAACAGGCGCCTAAAGTTATGGTGTTGGATGATTTGCTACTTAGTCTTGACTTAGGCAATCGTTCTGCATTATTAAAAATTATACTAAAAAATTACGCTTCACGTTTTCAGCTGATTATTTTAACACATGATAGAGTTTTCTTTGATACTGTATTGAAGCATATACCAGAGGATAAACAAAAAAGTGATTGGAGAATATTAGAAATGTATGAAACCGAAAGCGGAGATAAGAAAGTGCCCAAGGTCGTAACATATCAATCTCCGTTATCTAAAGCATATGCATATTTTAAAGGAGAGAATTATCCTATAGATTATAGTGCTTGTGGCAATAATCAACGTCAAGCACTTGAAGAGATATTTAAAGAACAATTCAAAGCATATACTCTAAAAAATGAAAATAATGAGGTGATTAATGTAGATAACTTTATGATTGGAGAATGTATTGCAAAAGCCAAAGAAATGTTGTACCCGAAGATTGGTTTTAGTACAGATTTGTTAGACGAACTGGATATACATAGAGCACAATCATTAAATCCATTATCACACCATAACCCACAATCGAATTTCTACAAATCAGAACTACAAAGAACTTTTGAAATTATAAGATTGCTACAGGAACATAAAATAGTTCCATTAATATCAAAAGATAGCATCATCACATTTAGTATTAGTTGTGATGATGGCTCGACATACAACTATGAAATACAAATTCTAGATGATATATTAGTGTATAAAAAGCCAGAAAGCCAATATTATCCTAATTTATCTGATAGGAGGAAATATGTCATTGAAAAATGCAATGGGAATAAGGCTGGACATATGACAAATGTATTTACATTACAGGAATTTTATAACGATACTGTAAATGGGCTAATTAAGCATCTAAATAAAAAACCTATTGTAGAAGAGAATGTGCTTGACATATTTAAATTTAACGGCAAATCTCTAAATGAAGCACTTACTGAAATAAACAATTAATAAGTAATCTCCATATGGAACAAAAGTCTAATGTACAATATAGAGCAGAAAAGGAATACAAGAACAGCCGTGAGAAGTTCTTCCTTTTGTTACGTGAGATTATTTCAAATGCAATACACGCAGTGTTAATTCGGGGAAGTAAGGAGAAAGATTATATTCCTAAATTAAACTTAGATATTGTATTTGATGAAACTCAATGTAAAATAGAGTTAACAGACAATGGAGAAGGGTTTAATGAGAGAAACCGAAAGTATTTTGAAGAATTAGATAAAAAGAACCCTGAAAAAGAAAAACTTAACTTCCACCCTTTGGGACAAGGTCGTTTAGCAATTGTTTACTTTGCAGATTCTGCAGAGTACGAGACTGTATACAAAGATGACTCTGGCAAATATAACAAGAGAACAATACCATACCCGAGTACTTCTGAGGGACTCTTTAGTTTTTCAGAATATGAGGAAATAGAAGTAAAAAATAACACTTACACAAAATTAACAATCCTAATAAACAGGCAACAGTCATTAGGTAGAGCCAAGACCTTCTTCAAAAGTTATTCTACACATGAACTATTTAAGCAATGGTTCATTGAGACCTTTTTCCCTTTCATAATTAGCAATGAGACATTAGTTATAAATATCTCTTTTAATGGAAATAGTTTTGCTATAAAGAAGGATAGTATAGAAGCTGAGACTCAAAAAGAACCTTTTGAATTAGCTCTATCGGATAACAATAAATACTCTTTCATATTATGGCTGATTAAGAATAGTAAGCCTATGCATGGAGATAATCCTATAATATGCTTTGCTAGAAATTTAAGAGCTAGTTTATCTAACGGGCATTTAAGTTACTCTATTGACAATAATGAGGGTTATACTCTATATTTAACATCTAATTTCTTTGACGAATATGTAGACACAAAAGGAGAAAGAATAGATGTGTCATGTGATGATATTACATGTATTCAGAATAAGGTTAATGAAATACTTGATGATAAATTTAAGAATATAATTGAGAGTAATAGAAAAGTATCTAAGCGAAATTTGAAGACTTTTCAACAAAAGTACCCTTCTCTTGAGGCATTTGTTGTAGAAAGCAACATTGTTAGTGATAAGAATATTATAAATGAAAGAGAAATCATACAATTTGCCATTGATGAGAAAAGTAGAATTGAAAAGAAGTTTTGGAATCAAATCGACAGAGATCCAATAAATGAAGAGGACGAACACTTTAGTGACACCGAAGATTGTCAAAAACTTCTAAACTCAAGTTTGCATATCTATGTCAAGCATCGAGAAAGCGTGTTAAATCAATTACATACATTAATCCAAAAGTTTAAGGAAGATGGCAGTCCTAAGCCTGAGCTGGAAGCAACAGTCCATGACTTATTTATGAAAAGAGGTACTACTTTGAGTGAATCTTCTAATGTAAATCATTTACATAATCTTTGGATTCTTGATGATAAGTTTACAACTTTCTCAACAAATTTCAAGGCAAAAAGCACAAAACCGGGGCAGTCATTATCAGATATTTATATTTGGGCAGATGATCCTGAAAAGACAAAACAGATTTTAATTTTTGAGTTAAAGTCTACAACAAAAGCTCATAATGCAGGGAATAAAGAAGAAGGAATGATCGCGCAAGTAAAAAGGTATGCTCAAGATTTTTACAAAAATCCTAATAAAATTCTTAATTGGAGAGCGAATGTAGACAAAGTTCAATACCTAGCTATTATTTTAGCTGGTAAATCAGACATCGATAAAGAACTTACATCTAATAATGTAGGAAAATATTATTCAATACCTTTTTTGGAAGATTCTTACTATTGCGATGATGAGTTCTCAAAAGATAACAGCCCTAAAAATAAAATGCCCATAAGAATAGAGCTATATTCTTTTGAAGATATTTATGAATTAGCATCGAACAGAAACAACATATTTTTTAAGTTGTTAAAGAAGGAATTTGAGTGCAATGAAGATAATGAATAGTTTGCTTTAATGTGACTACAACAATAAAAACAATGCGTTAAGTGCAATAATAATTAGTTTGACAGAAACAAACCGCATAGAATATAAAAGAGAATTGCCCTCGGAACTTGATATTGAGAAGGGCATATAGGTACAATTTGTTTCAAATTTAAATGCTTAACTTTGCTGATAAAGTGCTCATGAAGGCACCAAGTTGGCACTAAGATGACACCATGATGGCACCCAGTCGGCACCCAGTTGATATAAGGGTGTATAACTTAGTGCATAAGTGTGTATAAGCTAATTTAATGATACTACCATGCAAGTGACTATGCAAGTTCCCAAGTCGTAAAACCTGGTTATATTAGGTTAACTATCAAGAATTTCTTTACTGCTCAATTACTGATACATTAAATTTCTCAAAAAAGTGGGACATGTCTCACTTTTCTGAATAAGACATGCAACTAAAAGATAATCAAATGCGTAAATTTGCTCTCAACCTATCATAAAATAAAGAAAAAGTATTATCTTTGCATATTATATGATATGTTATGGTTATGGTAAAGAGTACGATGGGCACAAAGTTGCCCCGAAAGTTGGAGCAGAAAATGCAGGTTGTTGGCGAGCAAATAAAGCTTGCCCGTTTGCGTCGTAATTTGAGTGTTGCGCAGGTGGCGGAACGTGCTACTTGTTCGCCACTTACGGTATCACGCATAGAGAAAGGTGTCCCCACAGTGGCGATAGGCATCTATCTGCGTGTGTTGTATGCCTTACAGCTCGATGATGATATTCTCTCTTTGGCAAAAGATGATGAACTCGGCAGGGCGTTGCAGGATATGAATTTGCCACAGCGTGAAAGGGCATCTAAAAAGGAGTAATGTACTATGAAGAAATTGTATGTATATGCCGATTTTGATTGGCTCAAGGAGGTTGAGTTTGTTGGAGAACTTGGCTACGAATCACTTCGTGGTTCGGATAGTTATAGTTTTAAGTTTGCTGATAGTTGGATTAAAAAGTATAATGCTATTACCCTCAGCGAAGACCTTAACAACTATCCCGGGATACAATACACCCAGCCTAATAAAGATATTTTTGGTTGCTTTGCCGATGCACTGCCAGACAGATGGGGGCGCACTCTTCTCCTCCGTCGTGAACAAATTTTGGCACAAGAGGAGAGCAGACCAGTTCGCCGATTATCATCGTTTGACTTTTTGACGGGTATTGATGACTTTTCCCGTATGGGCGGGTTCCGTTTCAAAGAAACGCCTGATGGTGAGTTTATAAATGCGGACCACTCTTTGCGTATTCCACCGTTGACCGACTTGCGTGAACTCATTGCAGCGAGTAAAGAGATTGAAAAAAGCGAGGATGCTAATACCCTCCCCGAGAAACGATGGATTGCTCAACTTGTGCAGCCGGGTTCTTCGCTCGGTGGTGCTCGTCCCAAAGCAAATGTTGTAGATACGGACCGTAGTATATATGTTGCAAAGTTTCCATCATTGAAGGATGATTATGATGCAGGATTATGGGAACATTTCTGTCATATATTAGCCAAAAATGCGAGCATAAACGCAGCCGAAACAAAGGTACTTGAAATAAACGACAAGCATCATACACTCCTTTCTCGTCGTTTCGACCGAACAAATGAAGGCAAACGAATTCATTTTGCATCTGCAATGACATTGCTCGGGTTAAATGATGGCGACAACGCTACAACAGGACACGGATATATTGACATTGTTGATTTTATCATTAGCGGTTGTACCGATGTTGATGCGAACTTGCGAGAACTATTCCGCCGAGTTGCATTCAATATCTGCGTAGGTAATAGCGATGACCATTTCCGTAACCACGGTTTTCTGCTCACTGCAAAAGGTTGGACCCTTTCGCCTGCATACGATATGAACCCAACACTGAATGACCACCAAAGTTTGCTAATCAATAGCAAAACTAACAAGGCTGATTTGTCTATTTTGCTCAACTCTTGCGAGGAGTATATTCTCACACTTGAGGTCGCAAAGGGTATCATCAACGAGGTGGTAGTGGCAGTTAAGGATTGGCGAGTGTTGGCAAACAGATTAGGCATCGCTAAGCGAGAAATGAGTTTGTTTGAAGGAGTATTTGATAATAGGATTTTATAACGTAAAGTTTTTAACAATGGAAAACGCCATACTTTTTGGTAATGGGTTCAATCGATTGAGTAGTAACTTATCTTGGGATAAACTATTGAATAGAATATCTAAGGATTCATTAATCTCAGATATCCCCAATACACTACAATACGAAACGATTATTCTAGCTAATGAGTTTTATCAATATGAGCAATTATTTGATGCAAATGGAGACAGACTTATCACCAGCGATGGACAGGAACTTTATGTTAGAGACAAACCAGTAGAAGAAGAAATCAAAAATCAAATAAAAGATGAATTAGAATTGTTTAGTAGTAATTTTGCATACGAACGACTATGCAGTCTAAACATAGAACATTATATTACAACCAATTACGATAAGGTATTATACAATCTTCTATGTGATAACGGATACAAAAAAGGAGAATCAAATAATACGGAAAGTCTGTATAGCATAAGACGAAAGTTTGGTCTGCAAAACAAAGAAGGAAAATATAAATATATATGGCCGATACATGGAACGATCCAACATCCAAAATCAATCATGCTCGGGTTAGATCATTACTGTGGTTCTATAGGTAAAATCAATGATTATATAAAGGGGAAATATGAATATAACAAGAATGGTGAACCTCATATTTTGAAAGGAATAATAGAGCGCATAGAAAATAATGAATGTGAAATCCCATTTTCATGGATAGACCTATTTTTTACACATAACATACACATAATCGGATTTGGACTACAATATGAGGAGACTGATTTGTGGTGGATTCTCAACAAAAGGCAACGCTACATAAAGCAGTATAGTCGAGAAAATCTCATTACAAATAATATTTACTTCTATGGAGATGTTGAGGAGAACAAAAAAACTCTTTTAATGAGACTTGGAGTTGAAGTATGTTCATTTGATCCTAAAAGATTGAAGGACGACGATTCATCATCTTATAAAAAACAATATGAATTTTATATAGACAAAATAGAAACATATTGCAAATAGTTTTTACGAAGGAATTTAAGTATGGCATTTTATCATTATACTGGCTTAACAGCTTTGGCTGGAATTTTAAATGGCGATTCTGATGACGTACCCAATGTTCGTTTGTGGGCTACAAGGTATGACTGCTTTGAGGATCAGGATGAATATAGGCTTGGTATCAACTATGCCCAAAAGTATCTTTCAATTTTGGAAGAAAAACGGAAAATGCAAAAGGATAGATGTATTGCAGAAATGTTTGATGTAAAAGAAATAGAATCTGCTGCAGGTCTTCCATTACCATATGTAATTTCTGTTACAGCCCGAAATGACAATGATTATATGTGGAGAAATTACGCTGATAATTACAATGGAGTTGTTTTAGAACTTGACTTGTCTTATTTGAGAGGAGGATATGACTATGCCATATTGTGTAAGTTAGAACAATGTATTTACGAAGACACATACAGCAATGATGAATTAGTTGACAAAATATTTCAAGCTTATAGTGATGGCGGATATGCCTTTTTGAATACTAATAAAGAACTCTTTATGGGTATGTTAAAAGATTATCCGCAATTATTTGTGCGATTTATTGCGATGTATATACTGGCGTTCTTTGCGCCACGTATAAAACGCAATAAGTTCAAAGGCGAAGAAGAATCCAGAATCATATTATCAACTCAGGTTCCTGAGTATTCTAATTTTATAATGGATAATATAGATGTCTTAAACCGAATATCCGCTGCGATTAATTCAGATCTTGACTTTAAAAATACTGCAAACACGATAAAAAATGAGAACTGTCGTTATAGAAACGGGAAGAAGATTTATTATCGAGAATTATATTTACCCAAAGAGAGTCTGAAGCGTATATATGTCACCAATGAGAATACGAAACAAAAGGTTCGAAAATTACTACTACAGAAACATTTTACAAATGTAGAAGTAGAGATTATAGATAACAATCTTAGTTGAGAATATATATAACATGGTATAAAGTAGGGATTCCGAACTGAGGTGGAACAAATTTTAGTGTACCTATTTCTGTTTCAAATTATTTCACTACCTTTGTATCAAAGTAGGAACTCGACTCTGCGAGACACTGCAAAATAGTGTAGAAATTAGGTGGAGCAATAGCGGGAGATTACATTTGTTGCAATTCTTTAACGCAAAGATACAGAGCTATTTAGAAATGAAACTCGTTTTCTGGTGGCACCACAGAAAGAGAGGTTAACGCCTCTCTTTTTTGTTTTTATGCTGTAATTCAACGCATTATATTACAAGCCACTCGGCTGTGAATGTCGGATTTGAGCGTTTGAATGCATTTCGGAGTGTGCAAATCGAGTACATTTTGTGTGTCCAAGAAAAATGTACTCGAATTAGCATCTAATTCACCCATTTTCACAATTTTACACTACTCTTTATCTGGTCACGAATTGGACCA
>JAGBZD010000021.1 GCA_017628395.1 Paludibacteraceae bacterium
AAGAATTACGAACTGGTACGGCAGAAGATGATCGAACTGGAGGAGAAAGACCGTATCCGCAATTTCCAACCGCCTGTGCGTGGCGAAGAGATCATGCAGCTGCTTCATCTCGAACCTTGTTCGCGTGTGGGCGAACTCAAAAATGCCATCAAAGACGCCATACTCGACGGCATCATCCCCAACGAGTACGAGGCTGCCAAAGCATATTTACTAAAAATCGCTAATGAAACAAATGAATAGTAAAATAGTTGTTGTCACTCTCCTCTGCCTCTTTTCGCTGACCCTTTCGGCGCAAAAGCACATGTATGTTTGGCAAGATGGCATGAAAACAACCTTCTCCATCGCAGATGTGGATAGCATCACTTTTGCCGATGAAACCGAAGATTTTCAGCAAAAAATAGGCAAATTCTCCATCAGTGCAACCCAACAAATAGCTTTCTCTTCGGGCAACTTGCAATATCACCCTCTCAACAACCAATGGCGCTTTGCGGAAAGTCAACTGGATCATGTGGGTGATGCAAATGCCAACATATCGCCTACCTACGATGGTTGGATAGATATGTTTGGTTGGGGTACGGGCGATGAGCCCACGCGCACCGTACAGAACAATGGCTCTTATTCCACCTTCGTGGACTGGGGAACAAATAGTATCGGCATAGACACTGCCAACACTTGGCGCACGATGAGTGCAGATGAATGGAACTATATCTTGTCTTATCGCCCTAACGCCACCGCGCTCAATGGTATTGCTCATATCAATGGTGTGAATGGTCTAATCTTGCTGCCCGATGATTGGGTAGGGATAGAGGGGCTTACCTTTAATAGTGGTGCGTATGGACATTGGAGTAGAGAGTATTACGCGGTACATAACACCTTTACTTTAGAGCAATGGCAACAGATGGAGGAGGCAGGTGCCATTTTTTTGCCTGCTTATGGTTTCCGTCAAGGAAATTCTATATATGGTTCTGGCTCAAAAGGATATTACTGGACAACTTCTCCCAACGGAGGTTGCGGTCCTATGAACTTGGAGTTTTCGGCAGAATACATCAAGATAAATAGTGCCTATCGTTATTCGGGACTTTCCATTCGCCTAATCAAAGATATAGAATAACATCCCTCGCGCCCAAGGGATATTGATTTGGGCGCAACATTGTCGATATTGTCATTAAAATAATTGTCTGCTAACTCAGCTATTTACTTAAGATTCAGCGCACGAGCGGAGAGGGTAATAGCGAAGGTAGCGAGGAGCGGTGGCAATAAAATCAGAGACGAGGATTAAAAGATTTATTAGATTTCTCGAGCCGTAGGCGAGTAGGAGATATTTACTTCAAGTAGGAGGTTTAGAATTATAATATATGAAAAAGTATGATTTTCTCATCATCGGTGGCGGTGTAGCGGGCATGAGCTTCGCGCTCAAAGTGGCTCGCACACAGAAGTATCGCATTGCACTCTGCTGCAAGACGACCCTCGAAGAAACCAACACCAGCCGTGCGCAAGGCGGTATCGCCAGTGTGACCAACATGCTCGTAGATGACTTCGAAAAGCACATCCACGACACCATGGTAGCAGGCGATTGGCTCAGCGACCCTGCTGCAGTCGAGCAAGTAGTGCGCCAAGCGCCTAAGCAGATCGAGGAACTCGTCAACTGGGGTGTGAACTTCGACCGAAAAGATGATGGCACTTTCGACCTCCACCGTGAAGGCGGACACTCTGAGTTCCGTATCCTCCACCACGCCGACGACACAGGCGCAGAGATCCAGCGTGGACTCATGGCTGCGGTACGCAACAACCCCTATATTGATGTCCTCGAAAATCACTTTGCCGTAGAGATCATCACCCAGCACCACCTCGGCGTGCGTGTCACCCGTCGCACACCCGATATCGAGTGCTATGGTGCGTATATCCTCAATCCTGAGACGGGCAAGATCGACACCTACCTCAGCCGCATCACCCTTATGGCTACAGGCGGCACGGGCGCAGTCTATGCTACTACCACCAACCCTAATGTCGCTACGGGCGACGGTATTGCTATGGTCTATCGTGCCAAGGGACTGGTCAAAGACATGGAGTTTGTGCAGTTCCACCCAACAGCCCTCTATAACCCAACCGAGACACACCCTGCATACCTCATCACCGAGGCGATGCGTGGTTACGGTGGTATTCTCCGCCTGCCTAATGGCGAGGAGTTTATGCAGAAATACGACCCACGCCTCTCTCTTGCGCCACGCGATATCGTCGCACGCGCCATTGACAACGAGATGAAGATCCACGGTCTCGACCATGTCTGCCTCGATGTCACACACAAAGACCCTGAAGAGACCAAACACCACTTCCCTAATATTTACGCCAAGTGCCTTAGTATCGGCATTGATATTACGAAGGAGTATATCCCTGTCACCCCTTGTGCGCACTATATGTGTGGCGGTATCAAGGTGGACTTGGATGCGCAATCCTCTATCCGCCGTCTGTATGCGGTGGGCGAGTGCAGTTGCACGGGCTTGCATGGTGGTAATCGCTTGGCTTCTAACTCCCTAATTGAGGCAGTTGTTTATGCTGATGCGGCAGCCAAACACTCGCTCAGTATGATCGAAACCTACGATTTCAACGAGAATATCCCTGACTGGAACGACGAAGGCACCATGACCAACGAGGAGTATGTCCTCATCTCGCAAGACATGCGCGAGGTGGGTCAGGTAATGTCCACTTATGTGGGTATTGTTCGTAGCGACTTGCGCTTACGCCGTGCTTGGGAGCGTCTCGACTTGCTCTACGAAGAGACCGAAGACCTCTTCAAACGCGTGAAGGCTACCAAGGATATCTGCGAGCTGCGCAATATGATCAATGTGGGTTATTTGATTACCCGCCAAGCTTTGGAGCGCAAAGAATCTCGTGGCCTGCACTACACCATCGACTATCCCAAAAGCCCCGACACCAATATCAACGAAGTGTGGTAAAAAAGCAAAGTGGTTGTTTTGAACAACCACTTTTTGTATCAATATAAAAGAAGGGATACATTATAGGAGGTATGTATCTATCAGTTTTTTAACGAGTTCGGGAACGCCGATGGAGGCGGGATATTGGAGATGGAAGGCGCGATCGGTGTATATACCTAATTCGGGTTTGTTAGGGTCAATAACGATGATCTTGGCATGAGTTGGGGCATAGTGCAACAAAGATGCTGCGGGATAGACATTGAGCGAAGTACCTACTACGATGAGGATATCGGCTTGGCTTGCCACCTCGCAAGCCAAAGGGAAATACGGTACATCTTCGCCAAAGAAGACTACATAAGGGCGGAGGAGTGAGCCGTCGGGATGGCGGTCGCCATAGTGTTGCTCCCAACCGTCTAAGTCAATGGTGGCTAGTTGGTTAGTTTCGGAGCGAAGCTTGGTGATTTCGCCATGCAGGTGGATGACATTGTGGCTACCAGCACGCTCGTGGAGGTTGTCGATGTTTTGGGTGATGACTTGGGTATCAGGAAAGGCTTCTTGCAGGCGTGCAATGGCATAATGAGCTGCATTGGGTTGAGCTGCGAGGGCTTCGCGGCGGCGCATGTTGTAAAACTCGACACAAAGTTGGGGATTGTTGAGCCATGCCTCGTGGGTGCATACATCTTCTATGCGATAGCGGTCCCACATGCCATCAGAGCCACGAAAAGTACCTAATCCGCTCTCCGCGGATACGCCTGCTCCAGTAAAAACAACGATTTTCTTAGTCATAATAAATTTGGGTGTTAGTGGTTAATGTTATGATTATTGAGTGCAAAGATACAAAAAATAAGGGAAACTACCAAATTATCTTCTTAGATTATCTTTAGCTTGCTCCTTTTCTTGTTTAAATTCGTTGGTTTTTGAATTGAAAAAGGAGCAAGCTATATGTGAGCTATTGGTGAGGGTTGGAGTGTAAAACAGAAGAGGATGGTAGATATGAGAGCGGGCGCAATGTGCAGGTGGTTATTGCATGTTAGTAGTAGTTAACTGAGCCCAGCGTTCTAGACCGTTGGCGGAAAGGCGGTATGCTTGTTCGGGTTTGTTTGGAGAGTCTGGATAAGCCAAAACAACATAACCTTGGGCAATAGCAGGACGAAGATAATTATCCATGAAGTTACGGCGACTTCTTTGTTTCAGCCCCAAATATGCAATAATCTGTCGTCGTGGCATGGTTTGATCCCCAATAGCCAGTATTAGTTTTTGTATGCGTCCTTCGGCTTTGTCTGTGGACTGGGTAGGAGAGATTGGTTGTGGTAGTTGTTCGACCGTTGGAGTTGAGTCTTCTATCGCTTCAATATAGAAACTGAATGGTCTGAATCCATCGTTGCAGCTAATCATGGCGCTCATAGGGTTTTGCATCCATCCGTCATAGAAATTGCCTTTTCCTTGAGATAATTGCTCCACAAACTGACGCATAGTTTCCCATGCAGCTAAGCATAACCCTTCTGGGCATTTGCCATCTATGGATATCCATTGTTGTCCTTCTTGCACGCTGCATGCGTGTTCAATGGGATTTTCATACTTCGCCATTAGATCGGTATATACCGTTTGGCGAATAGCGGTGATGCGAACTTTTGCCATAATCTGTGAGATATTTGCTGCAAAGGTACACAAAATTATTGAAACACACAAGAAGCTTGCTCCTTTTTTCTGTTGAGTTTGCTGCTTTTTTGCGAGAAAAAAGGAGCAAGCTATATATGAGATGGATGTTGGGGAGAGAGTAGCTTCGGCTTGAACTATCTGGAAATTCCGGATGGTTGCTCAATATTATCTGCTATATATATTTTGCGAGGTATGTACATGAAATGCCATTTTTATGTACATAGACATCTGAATCTACTTGGTATGTTTTCCATCTGATGCAGTTGTTGCAAGTTTGCAACAACTGCTGAGGTTTGCTATCGAACCTGTCGGAATGTCCGACAAGTTGAACTATCCAACAACTCCCCCTATTGATAGACCCTATCTCACATTTCAGGCACAAGTGCAAAAATTGCATTTGTACTTTCACACTGCTATTTGCTATTACTGATTCTCCCACTCGCTAATCACATCAAAATTGTAAAAGTTGGTTTCGGAAATTTAATTATCATAGGCAGTAGTTCGGAAACTCCGAACTACCACTTTTTGACTTGCTCCTTTTTTTGTTGAGTTTGCTGCTTTTTTGTGAGAAAAAAGGAGCAAGCTAGAGGTGAGTAAAGAGGGGAAAGGAGCAAGGGCAGAGGTGAAATGGATGTTGGGGAGAGAGGAGAATGGGAAGAATTGGAGAGAGAGAAGAGAATGGAAAGAATTGGGAAAGAATGGAAAAGCATAGGAAGGATAGAAAAATCGGTAATTCCGATTTTATTGATTCAGTTGGTTACAATTTGTAACCGACTCATACATTAGAACAGTGCAAATAAATTGGTTTTTACACTACCAGATTAAATTATGCATTGATTGCATTTTATGGTTCAAGTATCAACTCTCTATATGCTTTCAGGTATTTGCGTAGTCTGATAGCATCTTTGTCTGTGATATCTGCTAATCGGCGAATATCCATGTTATCGGTCAGATCGTTGATTTTGACGGCTACTGCCAGCTGGTTGCTTTTTACTCGTTCGATGAATGCCTCGTATGGTTCGTCGTCGTGTAGTTTGGTGACACATCGCAGGGCATCTACGATGTGTGCGGGGAATCCTTCTGCCAGTAGTGCTTCGAAGGTCCATGGGGTATCTTCCACGATGTCGTGCAATACGCCTACGATTTTCTCGTCGATGGTGCGCCCTGCTTGCATCACGCGCATGACGTGTCCTATGTACGGCATGCCGGATTTATCTGTTTGTCCCGCATGCGCTTGCATGGCCAGATTGATAGCTTTGGCTAAAAGTTGATTCGTTTCCATTGTTTTGTATTTTCTCGGTTAATAGTTTCGTTATGAAACTTTTACTAGTTCGGTTTCATCAGATGGTTACAATCTGTAACCAACTCCTATATGGTTGTTTGGAAATTCCGAACAACCACTTTTTGACTTGCTCCTTTTTTTTGTTTGGTTTACTGCTTTTTTGTGAGAAAAAAGGAGCAAGCTATATGTGAGTATATTAAGTATGTGTGAGGATGTGTAGGTGTGTGAGGATATGTGTGGGTAATTATGAATATGAAGGGGGATTATTCTTCTTTCAGATAATATCTTCTCCACCATTGTTTGAATGTATCGGGTGTTTCGTATCCGCTGCCCCAATGCATGTATCGACTCCAGATGAGTGCTTTGAGCGCGATGGGTGCGCCATCATGTGGATTAAAATGTCCGAGTCCAAATTCTTTGTAATCTCTTATTAGGCACTTTAGGTCGTGTATTCCATCTGCTGTATAGTGCTTTTCTTCCCAAGATTCTTTTCAAAATCTGACAGAGCATCTTCTCCCATGGCTTTCTCATCCATAGGTTCTCCTTTGTAATACCTACACTTGGCAATATATTCTTCTCGTGATTTGGGTTGGTACATGGTGGATAAATGTGTGTTGATGGGATGATTATTTTTCAGCATATCAACTGGTAACAAATTTTTACCAGTTCATTCTTTTTTCTCGCTGCAAAGGTACAACAACTTTTATACATATGCAAATAAAATCGCTCACGAGGAGCGATTTTAGTGCACCTAATTCTTTTTGGCGTTGTAGGATTCGATGGTTTTGGACTGGATGATAATTGCTGTATCACCTTTGGTCACGGATCGGCTTTCAGTGGTAATGGTACGGGTCACATTACACGATGTGAGTCCAAGAGCCATCGCAATGGCTGTGGCGATAGACACTGCCAGGTACTTGATTGCCTTAATGAGGCGTTGTTTTTGAGTGTCAGTTAGTTTGTTCATAATTTGATGAAATGATGTTAGTACTGAGGCGTTTAATTAAACGAGATGTGTTTTTACGACAATTTTGGACAATTAAATCGACAATTAGTGACAATTCTTGGATTATTTTTTATAACAAAAATACGCAGCGCTACGCTTGCTACAAAAATATTCAAAAATCAATGATATGTTTTGTTTTTCGCTCATAAGAATGCAAACTGCATTGGTGAGCGAAAAAACAAAACATTATACATTATTACTTGCCTTCGATTTCATCACGCATGAGGTTCCAGACATATTGGTACAGGGTCTTGTACTTGGTTTGTTGGCGGAAGTCAACTTGATCCTGTGAGATGTGATTTGGATCCATCATGCGGTCGCGAGTTGCTGCACAGATTTGTGCGAAAGTGGTGCGCCATTCCTGTTCTTTTTCCGATACAGGCGTACTTCGTTCGCCATGAACGGAGGTGTACTTACGGTCGGAGCGCTTGCGATAGTTGTAGCAAGTGCGGTACTTTTTAGAGATTTTGCCTGAGAGGTGATGGATTGGGTCTTCGTAGGTTACTATAGCCATAATGTATTCGGCAATGAACAGGAGTATGATAACAAAAATTATAAACAATTAGACCCAAAATTATCAAATATTTCGTGGAACTTATTTAAAACAATTCACGTCAATTTGTGTTGTCAATTTTTGTCAATTCAATGATTATCTTTTGTTTCTGCCCAAATGAATGAAACGCGTTGCATTAGTGGGCAGAACAAAATGATTGTTTTTACTCGGCGTTCGAGATCCTCTATGCCGCGAGAGGGGTTAAAGGGTAATTAAGAATTTTGAATTATGAATTAAGAATGTTGAGGTTGGGATTAGAGTTTGGCTAGTTCTTGTGCCATCATGTAGCCATGGAGAGACTTGTATTTGGTCTGCTTTTTGAAGTCCTCTTTGTATGCCGCTCGTTGTTCAGGAGTGAGCGCCTTAACATTGGCAGACGCTGTAGCCATCTTGGTTTGTTGTGCCTGTTGTGCTGCAGATGGTTCGCCTGTGTAAGGGTTGCAGATTTGTGAGGTGAAGGTTTCGCCGTACATCTGTTTGAAGATGATGTCAGAGTGTTTGCAGATTTTGCCACGGAATTGGCGGAATGGTGCTTCTAATTTGATTTTAGACATGTTAGTTCGGCAATGAACGGGAGTATAAATTTAAGACAATTTATGACAATTAAGTCGACAATTAGTGACAACTCAAAGATTAGTTTTTGTAACAAAAATACGCAGCGCTACGCTTGCTACAAAAATACTTAAAAATCAAGGACTTGTTTTAAAGACAATTGGCGTCAATTTGGTTGTCAATTAGTGTCAATTTCGGGAATATTTTTGAGTTGGGACAGAAGAATGCATGCTGCATTAATGTCCCAAATCAAAAAATGATTCTGATATATCACATTGGTGGGCAAAACAAAATAAGATATTTATACTCGGTATTCGTAATCCTCTATGCCGTGAGAGGGGTTGGTGCGTGAGCGCACAGGCTATAGGTGATAGGCTATAGGCACGGATACGCTTACGCGGGGTTAATAAATAAGGTTAATTAGTGTAGGATATAAATATACGAGTTGCCGTTAAAAGAAAAATAATACAGATTACCTAAATCAACAACTCCAACAACTTAAATCAACAACATTGCGCGGCAATCAACTCCCTGCCGCACTCAAGGAATCTCATATAAATGTTGACAAACTACATGTTAGTATGGAGAGTGCAGGTCCAGCAGTGGTTGAAAGTGAGGGACTGGGCGAGGGTTTGGCGGATGATGTCGCATGCCTCGTCGGGAAGGAAGAGTTGAGGGTCGAGAGGGATGACCTTGACTTTGAGGGTGGTGCCCTCGACAGAGAACTCGGGATTGAGGGTTTCCAAATGAAAGAGGACTGCCTCTTTGGCTTTCTGTAGTTCCTCTGTGCTTTGGCAGGGAATGATGATGAGAACGAAATGTTTGGGTTTCATAACAATACAATATTTAGATATTTAAAAACAACTTAAACAACTTCCGCTCGAATCAACTTCCTCGAGCGGCGAGGGAATTTATTGTAAAGACAATTCAGGTCAATTGGGTTGTCAATTAATGTCAATTCGAGGATGATTTTTTTGTAACAAAAATACGCTTCACTTTGTTTGCTACAAAAATAAATAAAAATCTAGAACTATCTTTTGTTTTTGTCCAAATGAATGCAGCACACTGCATTGGTGGACAAAACAAAAAATATGATAATGAATATTATTCCGTGGTGTCCTTTCTGTGGGACGCGTTTCTATAATAATGCTGCAAAAATCTTCGGCACAGAAGCGGTTTTGTGCCGAAGATTTGTAAATTTAGTGTTTACGACAGCATATAAAGAAAGCGGAAGTTCTTGAAAATCAAGAACTCCCGCCTAAGTGATTTTTTTTTGAAAAATTTTGCCTTGTGCCGAAGATTATGCCGAAGGTTGCAATATTTCAATAAGTTTATCTATAGCTGCTTTAGCCTTAATAGGTTCCTTTTGTTTGTTAAAATCGTGGAACGGACGGCTGTTTTTATCTAAAAAATGGCTTTCTACTATTTGCCAAACAGATGCATTTTGCGGTATTGAAATGAGCTGCTGGTCTACCAATTGACGAATTAGATAGTAAAGATAGGCTTGTTTGCCAATCCATTTGATGCGTGCGGTGGAAGGATGACCTTCAAAAATGGCAGAGAAATCATCTGGATTGGTATCAGGTGCTATCCACTGAGCTTTGAGTAGGTGTTGGTAGAGCATTGTGATACGCTGAGGATTGGTAGCAAGCCAACGATAGGTGAAGGTGGCTGTTTGCAACTTAGGCGTTCTCACACGGACAGTTGCCGCAGTAGTGGCAGACTTACTACTATTGACAATTTGAATGCCGATGCCGCCTGCTTCGACATTGTTGATTTCGTAGTCCACATGTTTGGACTGTACATAGTCACCTGCTACATTGATGATGGTTTTTGCTTCTTCCATAGTTGATTATATTACGGTTTAAAGTGATTATAATAGAACTTATTTATCCTCTTCAAATGGTAGTGTAGGCAAAGAGAAATGGTCGAAATCTGATTCGAAAATACGATCTTGAATAATGCGGTATTTCTCGAACTCCGTTTCGGCATACTCTTTCGCTTGTTCGGCAGTCACATTTCCTGCTCCTGTCAGGATAGGGCGCTCGGTAGTATCTAAGAATTTGTCAATACGCTTTGCCCAATCCTCCATGGTCATCGGGATATGTCGTTTAGCCATATCTTCTGCAACCTCTAAGAAACCATTTACGATACGCCCCATAGACTCTAACTCTATCTCTCTGAGATAATTCTTTGCTACGCTCACATCTGGTTTGAGAATCTTGCCTTTAGGAGCATGTTCCCAAGTAGTCAATCCCATATGGTCTTTCTCCGCATCAGCTCGTTCTAAGATTAGTTCCGCCGCGGTATGCCCATGTACGGCATAGTGCATTTTGTTTTGCACTTTAGCAAAGAACTCTTGTGTGGTTGGAGCATTCGGATTGTAATCTATAGCAGTAGCATAGATGTCTGTTATCTTCTGATAGAAGCGGCGCTCGGAGAGGCGAATCTCACGGATTTCGGCAAGTAGATATTCAAAATAATCTTCGCTAATAAACGATCCATTTTCCATGCGCTTGCGATCAATGATGTAACCACGAATAGCAAACTGACGAAGCACGACTGTGCACCATTGACGGAATTGTGTAGCTCGGCGAGAATTAACGCGATAGCCAACAGAGATGATGGCATCGAGGTTATAGAAAGTGACTTCTTTGGTTTGTGTTTTGCCTTCTATTGCACCATGCTGAGTGGTATGTCGGAATTTCCGACATACCACATCTGCTTGTAGTTCTCCACTCTCAAAAATGTGTTTTAGATGCTCGGTTATCGTCGAGCGTCCTTTGTCGAAAAGTGTTGCAATGGCTTCTTGTGTAGCCCAGATCATTTCGTCTTGGTAATACACTTGTACGCCCTGTGCCTTATCTTCTGCTTGAAAGATAAGGAATTCAGCTGTAGAGTTGCGTATTTGTAGTTGTTGTGCCATAGTTGATATGGTTATTGTTTACTCTTAATTCTTGTTTATTTGCGCACCGATAGCGTTTGAGGCTACATTATCTATATGTGCACCGACATGCTTGTCACCAGCGATATAGTCGCCTTGGACATTATAGATGCTTTGGTGGGGCTGCGAATCAGAAGTATGGATATTATCTTTCTTCCATTTCAAATACTCCATAAAGTATTTCATCATTTCAAGGACTTCTGGTCTGCCGTTATACCATCTATCATTATACGCTCGTGAGCCGCGGAAGTTTTCAAACATAGTTTCTCGATTGTAGATGCTATATTCTTCCTCATACAAACGATTATAATAGTCATCTATTGTTGGGTCAAGCAATAGTGTATTATCCTCATCCATTTCCTCTTTTATTTGTGCTAAGCGTAGGCGTATATATTCATCAAAACACTCATTTCGCAATCTCCGTTTAATATCTCCAAAACTCATTGGCTCTGATGTGTACATTTTTCCAGTTACTAAATATTGTCGGAAACTTTCTGCCAAAAAGATATTACGACTAAAATCATAGACATTATCGAATAATAATTGATCGTATTGACGACTGCTATATAAAAAGTATTCAATTAACGGGTCTTTTTCTCCAGATTGTATCGTAGCATGAATTTCTGAGGCTAATGCTACGATGTCTCTGCCATGTACAAACTTATCTGACCAAACTAATGCTATCTCATTCAACCCTTTTCCTCCAATGTCCACTCTATCATAGGTATTAGGTATTTGTGCCCCATGCTGAATTATCAGTGCGCGGAGACGAATATTTATTCTAACCAGACAAGCCATATTTGAAATAAATGCATCCGCAGCTTCTTTTGATGGAAAACACTTTGGAGCCAAGTCTTGCCAACGACCAAGAATGTCCATTCGTTTGGTAAAGTCATCTATTTCATTCAAAAATGTCCATACAACCCCTATCGGAGAAAATTCCTTCATTAAATGGATTAGCATAACAAGATGTGACAAATAGCTTTGCCAATCCACATCTGCAATCTTTTGTTCGCCACGGTTGATAGCTCGGAGTATATCTAACTCATGAGGGTCTTCTATTTGCTCAGGTTGTTTATTCATGTTGTTTAGGTATTGGGGATGAAAAAATCATATAGTTATTTTGTTCATTTTTGCGGCAAAGGTAGTATATCAAACTGCTAAATCTTGTCAGTATGGAGAGAAAAGTGCAAATTAATTGTATTTTCTGGGGTTTTATCTGTGGTGGATTCGGTTTTTATGACGATTTTATTTTGACTTGCTCCTTTTTTTGTTGAGTTTGCTGCTTTCCCGTAAGAAAAAAGGAGCAAGCTATGTGTGAGTGTGTATAAATATGTATAAGTGTGTGTGGGGAGATAGATATGTATGGGTATGTGTGGGTATGTATAGGTGTGTGAGGATATGTGTGGGTATGTGAGGAGGGGATAGGTAATTATGAATATGTGAGGGATAGTGTAATGTTTAAGGCAATGTTGAATGCGGCTTTCTTTTTCGTTTCTTTTTGGTAGCGTATTCAATTGTTTGGAATCTTTTTAATTGCTCTTCTGTAATCATTGTGCCAATTTTACTTTCTTGCCATCCTTTTGGCGGAGGCCATGGGACACCAATTGCTGCTAATTGCTTTTTTGTCAGCCCTCCATTGGTGGTTCTTGCTGCTTTAATCAATTCTTTTGTGAGAACGACTGTTTCTTCTTGCTCCATCTTGCTTTCATTCCTATCAAATTCTTCAAACATTTTGTCCTGTACTTTTCTGAGTTTTTTATTGTGTGGTTCGTCTTGGCAAGCAATATTGCGTGGTCCGTGATATGAAATTCGCCTTTTCCATACTCTGCATATGGTGTAAACCAGCGCAACACAAAAGATGGTGCTTACAGTTGCTAGTAATATTTTGAACAAGATATTCATTTGTCCACATGCTAAAAAGTTGATTATTTGAATTTTATCTTATTTCAAAAAATTCAATTTATCTGCTAACGAACGAATATAGGGCTTTAAGTCCTTAATAACTTCTGCTCCTTCTGGAATATCGCGCTGGCAGTTAACAAAATGCAGTTCATCATATTCCTCTATTGTTGGAATAAATTTGATAAATAGTTTTCCTGTTCTATAAAAATCTTTTGCTATAATCCGCCAATGTAGTTCGTATTGCATGACATCAGGATCTGGTGTAAATCGTATTGCAAAATCGTCATGATCTTTCTGATTAAGTTTTTTTAATGGAGCAACTGGCTCATATTCAATTTGCAATCTATTTATATTTACTCCATCCAAAAGAGAATTTTGAATGTTGTTTCCCTTTTTGAAATTATCCTTACTATGTAATAATTGGCATTTACCTCCCACTACATTGATTTCCACACGATAATCCTCAAGTTGCAATTTTCCTGTATTTATCACTTGAAAAGGAATAAGGAACTTACAATCATCTTCATGCAGTTTATTATAGTGTTTATGCATTTCAATATATGCGTGTGAATCATAGCAATCAGTCAGAGGATCCATGTAGTATTTATCAGACTTCTTGCGATAATACAGGGGCGTGAATGTTATTTTCCTCTTCCCATTAGCGAAACGCAGGTGCGCTTTTGGTTTTCTGCATGAGCGTATAAATCCCAGGACACCAAAAACGCCACCTATTCCTCCAATAGCAGCAAAAATCATATTTATCGTATTGGTATCCATTTCTTATTCTTCTGTCTCTTGATTGTCTATTGGGATGGCGATGAAATCGTTGAGTTGTTTGCGGATGACTTTCCAGTTAGGTAGGCGTTGAGTCATCAACGCTTGGAATGCAGGACCGTGATTCTGTACTGCGAGGTGTGTCAATTCGTGTACAACAATATACTCAATACACTCCATTGGTACACGCGCTAAGTCTAGATTGAAAATCATATGGCGCTTGCGATAAACACAACTACCCCACTCAGTTCGCATCAGTTTAATAATCCATGTGACATTGGGTTCGCCTAATAAATCAGTCCATTTGTTTACCAACTCTGTCAAAACAGCTCGCAACTGCACTCTGTACCATTCTTGAAGTTGCGCTTTTCTGTTTTCACTTGTTGCAGTTGGTCGGCAACGCATGATGATTTTATTGCCTCGAACATCTACCGAATTGGCTCCTGTGGTGATATGCTCTACTATCAGCATATAGCGTGTCCCCAAGAAGTAATGGCTCTCACCCGATACATACTCTCGTGGAGATTGGCGTGGTTGATTCAATACTTTTTCGCGATTGCGACATATCCACTGCCATTTTTTCAGTAAGAACGATTTTGCATCCTCATCTGTCAAAAATGCAGGCATACTGAGGTGCACCCGTGCATCTGGTGGATATACGGACAAGTGCATATTGCGTATAGGTTTGCGCTCAACTTCTATAGATATGTCTTGTAATTGGATAATCATTAAAACTCCTCGTTAGCAATCACAATACTTAATATCTTCTCGGCATTCACTTTGTCGGCTTTTTGATGGTCTATAATTGTGTTTCGAATAGCCATCAGAAGCATTTGACGACGCATGTGATTGTTACGGAAGTTATGTTTTGCATTCTGCTTGATAGTGTCATATAGCACCAAGGCAAACTCAATATCATACCCGCAGTTTTCGTACAAGCTGATTTTACCCTCTGTATCTAAGCGTGGGTCGTGTTGCTTTTGGTTGCGAAGTTCTTCAATGAGTTGTCGTATCTCATTAAGGAACTCGTGATAATCTATAGCGGCTTGTTTGCGTTCCTCCAATAGTCGATTCAATCGCTCAGAGAAGCGTTGGTACTCATCAGGGTTGGATTCTTTTTTACGATTGATTACACGACGCACATTGGCTGCAATGGTTTCTGCAACTCCATTTTCGCCTCCTAACATGGATTCAACCACATCTTCTACATCATCCTCTTGATGGGTATCTTCTGTGATTAGCTCTAAGAATGAGAAGTCGCTCAATTCATTCATCTTAACAGCATCATGTGCTTCGATATAATCATCTAAGAGTGCACGCATCTCTGCATCATAACGCTTGAGGTCGAGATAATCACCGCAGCGATGCATTAGAGCAATACGCACATCATCAAAGTACTTCACTTCGCGCAGTACCTGTGCCGCTTCCTCTGAGGTATATCCTGCTTCATTCATTTGCATGGATATAGCACGGAAGGTACGCACTAAATGATTGCAAGCATCATAGAACTCATCACGACGCTGTGCGTTGCGAATGATAGCAGCCTCTTGTTCTTCAACTGGGGTGGTGGCTTGGTCGAAGCCAAAGTAATCGAAGAAATTGTCTTCTTTGCGTGGCTGTGCTACGGGTTCTGCTAATAGACGGCAGCGTTCTTGTGCTGCTTCTAAATCCTTGCGCCCTTGTATAATGCGTGATTGCAGTAGATCTTGTACATCTTCCGCAGCAAAGCCAGAGAACGCTCCATTGGTATAATCGGAAATAGCACCCTCTATACTCTCAAATAGTTGCTTGAAATCGACAATATAGCCAAAGTCTTTTTGTTCTCCATTCACACGATTGACACGACAGATTGCTTGGAAGAGATTGTGGTCTTCCATCTTCTTGTCAATATAGAGATAAGTGGCAGTAGGCGCATCAAATCCCGTGAGCAGTTTATCCACCACAATCAGTAACCACATTTGTCCTGGTTGCTTGACAAATTGCTCTTTTACCATTTCCTCAAACTCTTTTACGGGCTTATCTCCGCACATCTGCTTGAGCATGCGTTGTTTGTACTCCTGCTCCGATTCTGATTCACCTGAATATGCTTCATCCAATCCTGGCATTTGTGCATCCAGACTTGACACCACCGCCACATGTCCGTGGTAACGGATGTTTTGCATAAACATCTCCCAATAGGTGAATGCGTCGTAAATAGAAGATGCTACTAATATTGCGTTGCCCCAGTGACATCGCAGACATGGGATAGTGAGGAAGTCAAAGTTAATGGATTTTACTATTTGTGTCTTGCGGTCACGACTGGAATATATCTTCTGCATAGTTGCCCATCGTGTCTGCAACTCCTCTTTGGCTTTTGGGGTGAGTCCTTGCGTTTGGGTCTCGAAGAGTTTGTCTAAGGCAGAGCTATCTGATAATTCTTGGTCAATATTTCGTGCTTCGTATCGAAGGTCAAGAATCACACCATCCTCTACTGCTTCATCGAACTTGTACGTATGGATATATGGTCCAAAGTTATCGTGCGAATTGAGAATGCCCTTTTGAGATTTCAGTAATGGCGTACCTGTGAATCCAACCATCATCACATCTTCGCCCATGATTTTGCGCATAGCCTTGTTGAGTAATCCTCCTTGCGTGCGATGACATTCATCAATGAAGACAAAGATATTACCTTTCGCCTTGAATCCAACAGGTAGATTGCGAGCAATGGCTTCCATGTATTGCTCTAAATTGCGCTCGCCACGCAATAGTACTTCATCGGGCGCAATATCTTTGTTGGCAGGCGAACCGAACTTATGAATCAATGTACAGATGAGGTGATGGTCGTTGTTATCTAATGCCTGCAATAGATCTCCGCTCGATGTGGCACGATATGGGCGCTCGCCTGCATCAATAAAACCATTGGTAATTTGTTTGTCTAACTCATCGCGGTCGGTGATAATCACTATTCGTGCATTATCTTGTGTTTCTTTGATCCATTGTGCCATCCATACCATTGATAGCGATTTTCCAGAACCTTGTGAATGCCAAATAATACCATCTTGGCGGCGTGCTACGCGTTGTTGCAATGCTTTAAGAGCAAAGTATTGGTTTGGTCGTGCCACTTTCTTTACACCACCATCAAAGACTGTTAGGTCATGGATAAACTCTAATAGGCGTGGTGGTGTCAGCATTTGCATCAACGAGCGGTATAGTTCGTTGGGGATTTCTTGTTGGCTAAATTGCGATGAGAATGGCGCACACTCCGTCCAGAGATTGGTAGATGGTGTAGATGAATATGCATCAGGATAAGCTTGTCCTGTAGGTTCTTTCCAACGCAACCAATATTTTTCTGGGGTGAGTGTGGTACCGTAGTATAATCCTTCGCTTGGGTTGCCTGCCAAAAGCAGTTGTGGTACAGCAAAGAAATGAGGTATCAAGTCT
>JAGBZD010000022.1 GCA_017628395.1 Paludibacteraceae bacterium
TCCCCATTTTAGATTAGGCTCTTCAAGATATGAATCACTTTCGCTCATTTCGAGTTTTTGTTTATCTATCTCGGAAAGTAATGCATCATCATATATAATGTATTCTTGATTACCTCTTTCCAGATAGATTTTTTCACCATTATTCCAATAATAATCATCCGCAGATACTACAGGATATTGGTCTCCATTAGGAGTGATTGGTTCACAAGCTATGAGCAATGTAGAACACAACACAAAAAATAGCATAAATCGTTTCATAACATTAAATATTTAAAAGGTTAGAAATCAGTTGCAAAATTACAATAATTATTTGAATTGTGCAATAGATAACAATAGATATGAATAGAAGTTGTAGTCTTCTAATAGTATTTTTCCTCGGCACTCCTATAGGTATCTATCGTGTATCTATCGTATATCTATCGTGTATCTATCGTAGTTGATGGCGGTAGAGTTGCGTTTTAGAAGCGATAGCCTACGGCTACGGAGAGGAGGCGGGAGGAAAATAGTACTCCTGGATTACCAAACCAAGAGGTTGTAACTGTAGCCATACCGCCTAATTCAATTTCTGCAAACCAATGTTCGTTACCGACATTAACACCGAACAAGGTTGGCGAGAAAGTAAAACCATGTTGTACTCCGTATGAACCTTCATACATGGTATATCCAAGACCTAAGCCAGAATACAACTCCACCAATGGACGGCGAAAATAGGTAAAGCGAATACTAGGCATAATAGTCAGTTGATGCAAGTGATAGTCATATGTACCGACAATTTCTCCATATCCATTCCTATGTACACTATTGCTCCAAAGATAGAACCAATCCACTTCTGCTCCCGCACTTAACCAAGAATTGACATCATAGCGATAACCTAGGAACAAATGCCCAAACTGATTTGGTCCACTAGTAGTTACAACGCGGCAATCCGTTAGATATTTATGCGCTTCTTCAGCTGTCATTCCTATAATATCACGCAAAATAAGGTAATATGGATCATCTGGAAGAATGCTACTAATACCCTGTATAGGACTAGGTGGCATGATGAAATTCAAATCTTCATAATCATGAAACAAATGTCTAGTACCCAATCCCCAGCCAAGACGCAAGGAATGTCTGCCGTGGGTGAAATCAGTAGATGGCGTAGTATTCTCAGCCATCAATGGGAAGACGGATATCCAGCTAAAGAGCACTAAGAGTATGCGTGTATATTTCTTCATCATTGTAGATATTACTTAGGTTGCACATAACGCATCGTCACACCAAGAGCCACACCACCAGATATAACTTTAGGTTCTCCTGTTACATAAATCGTATCCCCTACTACACATGATTCTAACATAGGGTGATCAAAGCGGACTAATTTTTCTATACGATAGTCTAACAAAAAGAGACTATAATAAATATACGAAGGTCCTTCGATAGGGGTTAGCAATCTTATTCCGCAGAAATACTGACCACTCAAGCCATCAATACCAGTAAGCTGAAACATTTGCAAAGTACCCACAAAAGTTGGAAACGCACTCAAGTCCACAGGCGCCATCGGATTAGAAGGCGGAGTAATAGTATCTGCCAATATATATGGTATATCATGCGAAGGGATGTCTGCTACGGCAAACTCGCTATTAGAAGATCCACTACTATTTGTCACATCTTCAAAAAAAGGAGGATTAGAATCAGGTGGATTAGGAGAGCATGCCATAAACATGAGCACAATACTCACTAACCCAAAAAAGAATAATACCATCCGAATGAGTAGATTTTGTGATACTGTTTTCATACGCAAATTATTGTTTGAAATCCGATGCAAAGGTACTACTTTTTTCTGATATAACCAAAAAATAAACTGATGCAGCATGCTATGCAGGCTTTTTGTATTCAACTGATTTTATGCATATTACAAAAATACAAAAAATAAAAACTGACGCAGGCATAAAAAATCGCTTGCAAGAGTGAAAAAAATGTTGTAATTTTGTAGCGGAATAGCGAATAAGAAACCAAGAATCAAGACAAATTTATTATGAAGACAAAAGTTATAATCATAATAGCGTTGGTCATGTGTTGTTCCTGCTCGAAAAAGACCACTATTGAGAACGACGAGTTACGGGAGGCAATATCACAAGTATGGTTGGATGCGGATGTAGCGCATGAGATGTTGAAGCAAATAGATATCAACTCCATCAATTACTACGAGCAGCAGCGATACCGTTTGGTAGAAGCCCATCTGATGCTCAAACGCGAACTAAGATTGCCTAACGGAAGTGATATGGATGCGTTGGCGAAATATTTTGAGAGTTGCGGGGACGAAGCGAGTGCGGCAGAAGCCTATTATATACAAGGTGCATACTTGAATTGGCTAAGCAAGAACACACAAGCCATGCAATACCTCAAAAAAGCAGAGAGTTACCCCGCAACAGCCATCATCAGAGGCATGACCTACTACAAGATGGGGCGTATCAGCGAGAGCGAGCAACTATATGACATCGCCCTAAAGAACTACCAGAAAGCACTACCCTATTTGGAAGAAGCGGGATTGCCTTTATATCTTGCTTCAGTATATCGCGAACTTGGACGAAACACTAATAATGACAGCAGAAACCAATACTTTGACAAAGCACAAGATGCCGCTCGATTTATGGGAGATAGTATCTTGCAGTTGGATATTCGATATGCACAACTATCTGCTAATAAGCCCCATTCGCCAGAAATTGCAAGCATATGTCAATACATGTGTCATCAAGTAGGGCAAAAGCGATATGCGTATGACTTGGTGAAATATTACATTCGTACGAACAAAGCCGATTCGGCGAAGATATATCTTGATATTTTAGCCGCAGACACTACCGCACAAATATGGAGTGCGCAACAACACGCCCTTTGGGAAAGTCAATATCTGCACCTAAAAGGAAACGATAGAGAAGCGTATGAATCGCTATATGAGTTATACAATGCCTACTACAAAGAACTAGAAGAGAAAGGTAGGGCGAGTGCATTTGTGGCAGCGCAACACTATGATAATGAGGTAGAACATGCCAAGAACTTGCAATTGAAATTGGACAAACAGCGGCTGTATGTGGTATTGGCAATGGTATTGATTGTGGTGCTGTGTATAGCGATCCTGGCTATCTTGTTTATCAGTCGTCAGAAAGCTAAACATTTGGAGGAAAAGACACGCAACGAAGAGAAGATTGCCAACTTGCAGAATGAGTTGCAGATACGCCGCGAGTCGCTAAAACGCATTATGAATCAACGGATTGAACTTAGCAAGAACCTACAAGAAACCATACTGAGCCGCAAGAAAGAGGAGAACATACCACAATGGGCAAAAGAGTTTATTGATAATAATATCTTTTCTACCGAAAAACAATGGCAAGATTTTCTGAAGGAGTTTGAAGAAGCTTATGGCGACATTCTAAGCAGACTACAACAAACATACCCACGATTGACCTCAACAGACCTGCAAGTAATAGCCTTATATATATTAGGTATAGACAATGCAGATATTTGCCTATTGACTGGTGCCACTCAACGCACTATCTGGAGCCGAAGAATGCGCATCAAAAATAGAATTGGATTAGGAGAAAAAGAATCATTGGACAAGTGGATACAAGCAGAGATACAACGATAACTCCTTATTACAATATATAAAGAAAGAGGATATACTTTCCGTGTACATCCTCTTTCTTGTTATTTTCAAGCAATTATTACTTAATCATATCACAACCCATATATGGCTGCAATGCCGCAGGAATACGGATACCTTTTGGCGTCTGATTATTCTCCAGCAACGCTGCTACTATACGAGGCAACGCCAATGCCGACCCGTTAAGTGTATGAGCAAGAGTAACTTTCTTATCCTCTGCACGACGATAGCGGCAGTGGAGACGGTTCGCTTGATAGGTATCGAAATTAGATGTAGAAGACACTTCCAACCAGCGGTGTTGCGCCTCCGAATATACCTCGAAGTCGTAGCAGAGAGCTGCCGTGAATGACATATCACCACCGCTCAGACGAAGCACACGATATGGAAGTTCCAATTTCTTGAGCAATCCCTCTACATGCTCAAGCATCTCTTTATGACTGGCATCAGAATGTTCTGGGGTGTCAATGCGTACAATCTCCACCTTGCTGAACTCATGCAGGCGGTTCAATCCGCGCACATCCTTACCATACGAACCTGCCTCGCGACGGAAGCATTGAGTATAAGCACAATTCTTGACTGGAAGTTGTGCTTCTTCAAGAATCACATCACGGTAGATGTTGGTCACTGGCACCTCTGCCGTAGGAATCAGATAGAGATTATCCAATTGGCAATGGTACATCTGCCCCTCTTTATCTGGCAACTGACCAGTACCATAACCACTTGCCTCGTTCACTACGGTAGGAGGCATAATCTCTGTATATCCAGCAGCAGCAGCCTCAGCAAGGAAGAAATTGATGAGTGCGCGTTGCAGGCGTGCGCCCAGCCCTACATATACAGGAAAACCTGCACCAGAGATCTTCACACCTAAATCAAAATCAATGAGGTTATATTTCTTCGCCAATTCCCAATGAGGAAGTTTGTCGTTATTTGCTAATTGTTCGTCGGTAGCTGTATCCCAATCGCGGATTGCGATGGTACCTTCTGAAGCGAGTTTATCAAGCATTGGTTGATTAGCCCAATTACCGATTTTCACAACGAGGTTATCCTCTGCGCTACCGCCTTCTGGTACAAGGTCGTAAGGTACATTAGGGATAGTAAGGAGTACTGCGGTGAGCGCCTCCTCTGCTTTAGCCATCTCTGCTTCGAACACAGGGATAGATTGCTTTAGTGCACCCGTCTGTGCTTTAGCAGCCTCTGCTTCTTCTTTCTTGCCTTGCGCCATGAGTGCACCAATAGATTTAGAGATCTTATTCATCTCTGCAGAAGCATTATCTTTCTTTTGCTGAGCAGCCTTGCGCTCAGCATCAAGGGCAATCACTTGCTCTATTGTCTCCGCTGCATTGGCGAAGTGCTTTTTCTCCAAGCCAGCGATGATGCCTGCCTTGTTGTCGTATATCTGTTTGAGTGTTAACATACTATGTATTGTAAAAACAAATTTCTCCCGCCGAATTGCCGAAGCACTCGGTAGGAGAAACTTATTGATTTTTCTTCTTGCCGAAGCGTGTTAGGCTAATTAAGCCTCTGCAATCGGTTGGATAGATACGTAAGACTTGTTGTTACGCTTCTTTTGGAAAGTAACGATACCATCGGTCAACGCAAACAATGTGTGGTCGCTACCCATGCCCATGTTCTCACCTGGGTTGTGTACTGTACCACGTTGGCGTACTACGATGTTACCTGCTTTAGCGAACTGTCCACCAAAGATTTTAATACCTAAGCGTTTGCTTTCTGATTCGCGGCCGTTCTTGGAACTACCGACACCTTTCTTGTGTGCCATACTTCTTTAAAACTTGCTTTTTAAGGGTTACACATTAAGCCAACACGATCTCTTTAACTACGAGATTGGTCAAATCTTGACGATGGCCGTTCAACTTACGATAGCCTTTGCGACGTTTCTTGTGGAATACGAGAACTTTCTCACCACGGCACTCATTATCGAGTACTTCGCAAACTACTTTAGCTCCCGCTACTACTGGAGCACCTACTTTTACTTCTCCGTTGTTCTCAACGAGGAGCACTTTCTCAAATGTTACCTCTGCGCCCTTCTCAGCGTCCATGCGGTTAACAAAGAGTTTTTTGCCAGCTTCCACTTTGTATTGGAAACCTTGCATTTCTACAATTGCGTACATTTACTTAAATGTTTTTTATTAGTTACATCGGTCAGGCGAGATGCAGAGTCCTCGACGTTGCCACGCGGTCTGTCCGCGTCATCCGTCCCCTCAGCAGCGCTACTTTGAAGCCCAAAAGCCGAAAAAGCGTGCAAAGGTACTACTTTTTTTTGGTCTGACAAAATTTTTATACTATTTTTCTACAAAATTAACGCGAAAAATAGCTGTTTTTGCAAAAATAAGCCCAAATAGCCGTAAATAAAGAAAAAAATTTGTGCATATCAATAAATTTCAGTACCTTTGCAGGCTCGATTTTGGGTAAAAGTAAAATCAATAACACGAAAAATATGTTTTTTAGAAAAAGTTTTATTTATCTGTTTGCGCTTATTGCACTGATGTCCTCTTGTGTTTCTCGCAAACAATTAACTTACTTTCAAAGTATTACACCTGAAAGTGCCGAAGATATCAACAAGTACACACATTCACAACCTGAACCAACGGTAAAAGTGAATGACGCATTGATTATCATGGTCACAGCATTGGACCTTGAAGCAGTATTGCCATACAATCTGCCAAGCGCACCATATGTAACGCAAAATAGTGCAAGCGAACCCACAACTTCTTCTTATCAATACTATATAGTAGATACCGAAGGAAATATCAACTTCCCTGTTTTGGGAAAACTGCATGTGGAAGGACTAACACGCGCAGAGGTCATCAATATGATTCAAGAACGACTAAAAGAACAAGTGCTCAATCCTGTTGTAACAATGCGCTTTTTGAATGCTAATATAACCATCTTGGGCGAAGTACGCAATCCTGGCAAATATTCATTCAATGGTCAAATGACCCTATTAGAAGCACTGGGAGCTGCGGGCGATTTGACGCAGTATGGAAAAAGAGATAACATATTGCTCATTCGAGAGAATGGAAGCAATTTAGAATTTGCTCGACTCAACTTAAATACGGACGAGATTTTCAAATCTCCATATTTCTATCTTCAGCAAAATGATGTTATCGTTGTAGAACCCAACCAAGCTCGATCCACCAGCAACCAGACTATCAGCCTATGGCTGAGCATGATTGGTACTGTATCAAGTGCTGCTACAGTGGTAGTTTCAGTTATGTCTGCAGCAGGAGCATTGTAAAAAAATATACATTTAAGGTCACTAAAATTAATCGAAAACATAGTTATGACACAAGACACATACATGATTGATATTCGTCTTTGGATTAATCGCATTTTGAAACATTGGTATTGGTTTCTAATCTGTTGCTTTGTTTGTGGACTATTTGGAGCATATACCTATTTCTCTACCACCCCAAAATATGCTGTCAATGCACGGATTATGCTGCGTACACCTGACGCTGAATCATCAATTGAGCAAATCGAAATGATGCAAATGATTGGTATTGGTGGCATGAAGCAGACCGCTGATGAAATCGCCATTCTCACATCGAGAGACATCATGACGCAAGTAGTCAACAACTTGGATTTGCAAACATCCTACCACAAAAAAAGAAATCTTCGTTGGCTAAGACAATACCCCAAAAGAGACATAACAGTACAATACCCTGCTATGTTCTTGGATACCACCAAACGCTATGTTGACATCTCCGTTCGAGCACGCAAGAGTGACTACATTGTCAATGTAAGATATGGACATTGGAGATTTAGTCGCCATAAAGTCACTGATTTAACTCAGCCATTTAGCACCTGTGCGGGGGATATCTATTTCACCCTCCATCGCCAACCAGAAAAGGGAGATAAGTATAAAATCTTCACACTTCCTATGATTCCAGCAGTAGAATGGTACAACCAAATGATTACTGCTGATGCGCTTAAAAAAGAGTCCAATGTTATTGAAATTGCTGCCGTCACCGATGCACCTTCATTGGCTATTGACTTTATTAACAGAGAGATAGAGTTATACAATGTAGATGCCGTTGTTGATAAAAATATCATGGCAAGCAATACCGCAGCTTTCATCGATGAGCGCTTACGACTAATCGAACAAGAGTTATCCGCTGCCGAAGCCGAAGTCGAAGAATACAAAGAGAAGTTTGGAATCATTAACTTAGAGCGCGAAGCGGGATTGTACCTGCAAGAAAGCACTGAATACAAAAAGCGAGTTGCAGAGATTGAAACACAAATCAACTTAGTTAATTATGTCGCTGAGTTTATCCGCGAGGATGCTCGATTTGATAAATTAATCCCTGCTAACTTAGGTATCGTTGACGGCTCGTTAGTTGCGCTCATCGGAGAGTACAATCAGTTAGTAATGCGAAAGTTACGCGTACAACGAACCGCAGCCAGCGACAACCCTGTAAGTGCGCATATGGATACACAATTGGCAATCTTGCGCGAAAATATTATAACCAGTATCGGTAGTGTTAACAACCGATTGGAGATTTCAAAAAAGGACCTCGAAAAACGATTTGGCAATGTAGAGCAACAACGCTATGGCGTTCCAAGCCAAGAGCGTCAATACATTGAAGTTGCACGCAAAAAGCAGTTAATCGAAAGCTTGTATCTCTTCCTTTACGAAAAGCGCGAAGAAAACGCGCTTACACTGGCTTCTACTGTCATGCCTGCCAAGATTATTGCTACCCCACAAATGCACCCCAATACATTGGAGCCTAATTTGAAGATGATTGCAGTAGTCTGTTTGTTGTTAGGTTTGGGACTCCCCGCGTTGGGTATATATCTGTACTACCTATTCAACAATCGTTTAACAGACGAATCGAAAGAATTAGAACAAAAGACAGCCTTGCCATTTGGTGGTGTTTTGGTAAGAAATCACCATGGTGAGCATATTGCAGTGCGTGATGGAGTTAACTCTGTATCTGCAGAGTTGTTTAGATCCTTGCGTACAACAATTGGATTTATGAAACCTGCTCACCAACAATGTCCTGTTATGTTAGTAACATCAAGCATCAATGGTGAAGGAAAATCGTATGTTGCCATCAATTTAGCCATCTCTTTATCTCTGCTGAATAAAAAAGTTGCTCTTGTTGGTTTAGATATTCGCAAACCAATGTTAGCAGAATATCTACAATGCTCCAATCAAGGTTGCTTGACCAGTTATCTCTCAGATGACGCTTATACAATAAAGGATATTCTCGTAGAAACAGAGTTCCCTAATCTGACGCTCATACCAGCTGGCATCGTACCTCCTAATCCAAGCGAATTATTGCAGAGCGAACGGTTAGATGCTTTGTTTGCGGAACTACGCAAGACCTATGATTACATCATTGTGGACACTGCTCCTGTAGCAATGGTTAGCGATACATTCTTGTTAAGTCGCATTGCAGATATGACTATCTATGTTTGCCGTGCACGATACACCACCTATAATTTCATTGATTTCCTCAAACAAATCAACGAACAAAAGCGATTGCCAAATATCATTACCGTTCTCAATAGTGTAGCAGCGGATAAGATTGGCTATGGTTACGGCTACGGCTATGGCGCTAATGTCCAAAGTGGTAAAAAGTAATTACCAACAATTAACTATCCTTTCTTAACTACTCATGATCCTCTGTATAGCCGAAAAGCCCTCTATGGGACGCGATATAGCACGCGTCTTGGGTGCCACGCATTCGCACGACGGTTATATGGAGGGTAATGGTTATTGTGTGTCGTGGGCAGTAGGACACCTATGCGCGCTACTCGATCCAAACGAATACAACGAGCAGTGGAAAGGTTGGAACATGTCGTCACTCCCCATGGTGCCCGAACGATTTGGCATCAAGGTCACAGAAGATAAGATCAAGCAGTTTACCATCATCAAAGACCTGATAAGCAAAGCCGATATGGTGATTAACTGCGGTGATGCGGGACAAGAGGGAGAGTTAATTCAGCGTTGGATATATCAGAAAGCAGGATGCAAAGTGCCTGTAAAACGCCTATGGATTTCTTCGCTCACCGAAGATGCTATCCGAGAGGGATTCCAGAAACTCAAAGACCAAAGCGAATACCAAGGTCTCTATGAGGCAGGACTGATGCGTGCTATTGGCGACTGGCTGCTCGGCATGAATGCTACCCGTGCCTACACCCTACGCTTTGCCAAAGGCGTAGGCAAAGACCGACAAGTCCTCAGTATCGGCCGTGTACAAACGCCAACCCTCGCACTCATAGTCAAACGCCAACAGGAGATTGAGCACTTCGTGCCACGCACCTATTGGGAACTCAAAACCCTCTATCGCGATACCCTTTTCTCGGCACAACTGCCTGCCGAAGAAGATGAATATGCCATCACTTCGCTCGAACAGGGACAAAAACTGGTGGATAGTATCAAAGACCTCCCCCTTGAAATCACTTCCGTAGAGAAGAAGAAAGGCATGGAGTATGCTCCGCGTCTCTTCGACCTCACATCCCTTCAGGTGGAGTGCAACAAACGCTATGGCATGACAGCAGACGACACACTCACAGTCATCCAGAGTCTATACGAAAAGCATGTCACCACCTATCCGCGCGTGGATACCACTTTCCTCAGCGACGACATCTATCCCAAGGTGCCTGCCACCTTGCGCGGTATTCAAGACTACTTCCCACAGGTAGCACCATTGCTCCCCCTCAAGGCCGATGGCGGCAAAGGCGCAGGCAGTCTGCCTAAATCCAAGAAGGTCTTTGATAATAGCAAAGTCACTGACCACCACGCTATTATCCCGACAGGGCAACGCCCCGACAACCTCACCGACCTTGAACGCAAGGTCTATAATATGGTTGCCCTGCGTTTCATCGTAGCTTTCTATCCGCCTTGCCAAGTGGCTAACACTACCGTCCTCGCATGCGCGGGCGATATATCTTTTAAGGTGACAGGCCGCGAAGTACTCGAGCAGGGCTGGCGCGAAGTCTTTGCCAAAGAGAAAACCGATGACGAGACGGAAGAACAAAAGGTGCTTCCCTCCTTCCGTAAAGGCGAATCGGGTCCTCATGAGCCACAGTTGCAAGAGAAAACGACTACTCCGCCCAAATACTACACCGAGGCGACCCTTCTGCGTGCTATGGAAACGGCGGGCAAGACCGTCGAAGACGAAGAACTGCGCGATGCCATGAAGGAGAACGGTATCGGTCGCCCAAGTACCCGCGCGGCCATCATCGAAAAACTCTTCCAACGCAAATACATCATTCGCGATAAGAAGAATATCAAAGCCACCGAAGTAGGTATCAACCTCATACACACCATCATTTCGCCTCTGCTCAAGTCTGCCGAACTCACAGGTCGCTGGGAGCAGAAACTCCGCGCCATTGAGCGTGGCGATTATACGGCTAAGCTCTTCCTTGACGAACTCAAACAGATGACCTCGGAGGTCGTTCATGAAGTCAAGGCCGACAAGTCGGGTATGCGTTGCCCCGTCTGTGGACGCGGAACGATTATCCGTGGCAAAACCCGCTATGGCTGTTCCCGTTGGCGAGAAGGTTGCACCTACGCCGAAGCGTTTGGGTAAACCAAAAATGTCCCGCTCGCACCACACAATAACCATACAATAACCGTACAATAACCGCACAATTCAAATCCTATACAGAACAATTATGAAACAGATCTTTATCCTTCTGCCTCTTCTGGCACTCGCATTGGTAGGTTGCAATCCTACTCCAAAGAACAATGCTACACAACAGCCAAACCAATCTACACAACCGCTCAACAACGAAGTGATAGATGCCATTATGGCACGCCGTAGCATTCGTCAATATCACGCTACTCCTGTATCACGCGATACAGTGATGCAAATCATGACATGCGGTATCAATGCAGCTAACGGACAGAACAAGCAGTCATGGGAAGTGCGTATCATCGATAACCCAGAAAAGATGCAACTTATTCAAGACCTGATGGTTGCAGGTAACCCAACCCTCCAACCGGATATGGTGCGTGGCTGTATGCACGGGGCACCAGTCATGACCTTTATCGCTCGCGACCTCGGCTACGATTTCTCTGCGTATGACTGCGGTCTTTTGGCAGGCAATATGATGCTGGCTGCTCAATCGCTTGGCGTAGGCACAATCTGCCTTGGTAGTCCTGTTCGCTTCATCAACGATGCACAAAACAGCGCAGAGATACTTTCTATACTCGGCTTCAGCGAAGGCTACGAACTCTGCCTCTGCGTAGGTATGGGCTATGCCAACGAGGCGCCTGCTGCTAAACCACGCGATATTAACAAGGTGCAATTCGTGGACTAAGCATAGTTTGCGCAGACTCTTATCCATAGTATTTCTTACACTCTCGTGTGTGGCGGCATTCGCTCAAAACAATGCCGCCGATTCTCTTTTGGCCTTATCGCCTGATAGCCTCATCGCCCGTTATATCGACTTAGAAGAGTACACCATCACCGCTCGCGTCAAAGAGAAGGATATCATTATCCCTCAGACACTTTCGGGCACGCAACTCAAAAAGATGAACGCCCTCAGCGTAGCCGACGCCATCCGCTATTTCTCAGGTGTACAGATCAAAGACTACGGCGGCGTAGGCGGCATCAAGACCGTAAATATCCGCTCTATGGGTACTAACCACATGGGTGTGTATTACAATGGTATTCAGCTTGGTAACGCCCAAAACGGACAGATTGACCTCGGCAAGTACTCCCTCGAAAACATCGAAGAGATCCAACTCTACAACGGTCAGAAATCCGATATCTGGCAATCCGCTCGTGAGTTTGGTGCTGCAGGTAGCATATACCTCACCACCCGCCGTCCGCGTTTCGCAGAAGGCAAGACTGTGAATGTCAAAGCACAAATGCGTGCAGGCAGTTTTGCCCTCATTGACCCCAGTCTATTGCTTGATGTCAAACTCAGCGAGACAATGTCGCTGACCATGAACGCCGAACTCATCTCTTCCGATGGCAAGTACCCCTTCCGCTACCGCCGCGTGACACCTTCGGGCGAAGTGGCATACGACACCACAGCCATCCGCCAAAACGGCGACATCAACGCCATCCGCGTGGAAGCGGCTGTCAATCACTACTATAGCAACACAGGCTTTTGGAAACTCCAACTCTATCACTACAATTCCGAGCGCGGTGTGCCAGGAGCGATTGTGAATAATGTCTGGCGCAATGGCGAACGCCTTTGGGACCGCAACTCCTTTGTGCAAGCCACATGGCAAGACGAACTCTTCAACCGTTGGTCCGTGCGCGTGAATGCCAAATACGCTAACGACTATACCCGCTATATCAACAACGATGACAAACTCATGCATGTTGAGAACCCATACCTCCAACAAGAACTGTATTTCTCTATGGCGCACAAAGTGCGCAACTTTGAGTGGTGTGACATCAGTGCCGCCTATGACCGGAAATACAATGCTCTCA
>JAGBZD010000001.1 GCA_017628395.1 Paludibacteraceae bacterium
AATAGAAAATTATTTGTAACTTTGCCGAAAAATATCCACACACATGAAGACGACCAAATTGATTCACACATTCTGTGTACTATTTTTGGGATTGTTCCTTAGCGGACAAACTATCCAAGCACAAAACACTCGAATGGTGCAAGTAGCCAACGTGATAGTACGCATCAACCCACAGAAAGCCAACCAAATTGACTACTCCACCAACGGAGGACGCACATGGATGTCACGCTATTCAGGTTCTTCGTGTGGCGAGTTTATTGACCTTGTCCACTACAACAACGAACTCATTGCCATTACTACCAAAGGCATCTATTACTCCACCAATAGCGGACGCACATGGATGAGTAGATACACAGGGACCTCCTGCGGTAAGTTCCTTTCCCTGATGAACAATGGTAAGGAACTCCTGGCTCAAACCGATAAAGGGCTCTACTACTCGACCAACAGCGGTCGCACATGGATGAGGAGATAAACACTATCAAAAATATCATATCTTTTGCGCCCCAGAAAGTTTATTGGGGTGCAAGTTATTTATATTGTTTTCTTCAAAATGTAAACTTTTCTTGCACATATACATTTTTTTTCGTACCTTTGCAGCCGAAAATGTAGAGTAATGAGCACTTTCTTGTCCATAATACAAGAATATATCCGTCTGGGGATTCCCGAACAGATTGATTACAAGAAATTTTACTTGTACTCACTCATCACGCATTCTACTGCTATCGAGGGATCTACTGTTACTGAAATAGAAAACCAATTGCTCTTTGACGAGGGTATCACTGCACCAGGGCGCACCTTGCAGGAACAAATGATGAACCTCGACCTCAAGCACGCGTACGAAATTGCCCAAGAACAAGCCAAAGCACACACACCCTATTCGGTAAAAATGTTATGCGACCTCTCTGCCTGCCTCATGGAGCATACGGGTTCTACATACAATACACCTTTAGGTTCATTCTCTTCGGCAGCAGGCGACTTGCGACTGCTCAATGTCACCGCAGGGTTTGGAGGACGCTCATACATGGCGTTTGCTAAAGTGCCACAAGCATTACAAGAGTTCTGCCAATGGCTCAATAACGAACGAAACCGAGTCCAAACGACAGACATATTGTCCGCCTATCGTCTGAGTTTCTTAGCACATTATAGACTGGTAACTATTCATCCATGGGCAGACGGAAACGGCAGAATGGCACGACTGGTGATGAATATGCTGCAATGGGAGTACAATCTCATTCCTGTCAAGGTACTCAAAGAGCAAAAGGCAGAATATATTCAAGCCCTGATTGATACACGCGAACAAGATAACGAAGATATATTTGTGGATACCATGTTGCGTATCCATCAACATAATCTATCTGCCGAAATAGCAACATTCAATGCTTCGATGTATTACAAATTAAAACTGTAAATCATGACCTACCAATGGAACATACGGCATTTGACTGCGGTGGAACAGGAATTGCAACAGCAGTTGGAGCGCGAACTGAACATCAGTTCCGCTGCCGCGCGTATGTTGGTCGTGCGTGGCATACAGACCGCCGATGAGGCACGCGCTTTTGTGCGCCCATCGCTGGACAATCTGCACGATCCGTTCCTCATGAAGGACATGGACAAAGCCGTAGAGCGTCTGCACCAAGCCATCACACGAGGCGAGAAAATCCTCATCTATGGCGACTATGATGTGGACGGCACCACCGCTGTAGCGCTCATGTATCGGTTTCTTCAGAACCTTGCCTCTAACCTTTCGCCTCTAACCTTTAGCCTCGATTATTACATTCCCGACCGCTACACCGAAGGTTATGGCGTATCCACGCAAGGTATAGACTACGCAGTAGCGCAAGGATGTAATCTGATTATCACGCTTGACTGCGGCATCAAAGCCGTTGAGAAAATCGCCTACGCCAATAGTAAAGGTATTGATGTCATTGTCTGCGACCACCATACCCCTGGCGACGAGTTACCCAATGCTGTAGCAGTGCTGAATATGAAGCGCAGCGATTGCCCATACCCATACAAAGACCTCTCTGGTTGCGGTGTAGGTTTCAAACTCGCGCAGGCATATACCCAAAGATACTTAATTGAGGCGAAAGGCAATGAGGCTATTAGGCTATCAGGCGAGAGGCTTCTGCCACTATTGCAGTTGCTCGCTATGTCCATTGCCTCGGATATCGTGCCTATCACAGGCGAAAACCGCATCTTGGCGCACTTCGGTATTCAGCAACTCAACACCCAACCTTTCACGGGTTTATCGGCAATCATGCAAGTGGCAGGTATTGAGGCAAAGAAGATAACAATCAATGAATTAGTATATAAAATCGGTCCGCGCATCAACGCTTGTGGACGCATGAAATCTGGTCGCGCAGCCGTAGAACTATTGCTCACCGACGACCCTGTTTTTGCACGCCAACAAGCCGAAGAAGTCAATCAGCACAACGATGACCGCCGCGACTGCGATACAGAAACTACCAAAGAGGCATTGCAGCAATTGCAAGACGATCCCGCCTTCGCCAACCGCCGCTCGACCGTAGTCTATGCCCCTCATTGGCACAAAGGTGTGGTGGGCATTGTGGCATCACGCCTCACAGAAACCTACTACCGTCCTACTATCGTTCTCACCGCAGGCGAGGATGGTATCATCTCAGGCTCTGCACGCTCAGTCGGAGGTTTCGACATCTACACTGCCATCGATTCATGCAGCGACCTGCTCACCAACTTCGGTGGACATAAGTTTGCCGCTGGACTCAGCATGCACATAGACGATTTGCCAGAGTTTAAGCAGCGCTTTGAAGCGTATGTAGCAACACATATCCAACCCAATCAGTTGCAGCCCACATTGGATATTGAGGCAGAGTTGCAGTTGGGCGATATTACCAAGTCCTTCTACAATGTGCTGCGTCACTTAGAACCTTTTGGTCCAGGTAATCCGCGCCCGCTATTTGTATCGCGCCGACTGATCAATCACCGCGACACGCGTGCTGTGGGCAAAGAGCGCGAGCATTTGCGATTGGATGTCACCGACCGCATGAGCGCTATCACAGGCATCGCCTTCGGTCGTGCCGATATGGCAGAGTATATCCAAAACGGCAACGCCGTGGACATCTGCTACGAACTCAACGAAAATACATTCAACCACTACACCACCATCCAAATGATGGTACAAGACATTATACCAAATAAGAAAACAACATAAACAAATTGCGCGCAAATCAACTTCCTTGCGCGCTCAAGAATATGATGAAATTAGATATACTCAAAGATTTACTATACTTGATTGTAGGGGCTATTTATAAGGTACATGAAGAACTTGGACCTGGGTTGAATGAATATGTATATCAAGAGGCGTTGGGTTTGGAGTTAGCAGAAGAGGGGCTTTCTTTTGAGAGAGAAAAAACTTTTCATCCAATCTATCGAGGTAAACAATTAAATGCGACATACCGATTGGATTTTATATACCTTGATTTAGCCATTATAGAGTGTAAAGCAGTAGAGAAACTACATGCCGAGCATCGTGCTCAATTATTTAATTATATGCGATTAACCAAAGTGAAATCTGGCGTATTGGTTAACTTTGCACCAAAAAATATTGAAATCGAAAGATATTTCTACGACCCAACTATCAATGAGATACTAACTTACAATGGAAATATATTCGAGTAACTAACATACCTAAAAATAATTCCTTAGCGCGGCAGGGAGTTGATTGCCGCGCAAGTTGTTTGAGTTGTTTTTTTTAAAATTAAGTTGTTGTTAATATAAAAACACCCAGGTTGTTTTTCAATACCAGTAGCTATGTATAATGAATTAGAGACACGAGGCCCTAAGTTCCGTAAGGGCAGTATAGAAGTAGTTTGCGGAAGTATGTTCTCTGGCAAGACCGAAGAACTCATCCGCCGTATGAAACGCGCACAGTTTGCCAAACTCAAAGTAGAAATCTTCAAACCCGCTATTGATGTGCGCTATAGCGAAGCCGAAGTGGTCAGCCACGACCGCAACGCCATCCAATCCACTCCCGTGGATAGCAGCCAAAACATTCTCCTCATGGCCAACGATGTGGATGTTGTCGGCATCGACGAAGCGCAGTTCTTCGATATGGGCATCGTAGAGGTAGCCAACGAACTCGCTCGCCGCGGCATCCGTGTCATTTGTGCGGGCTTGGACATGGACTTCAAGGGTGTACCTTTCGGCCCAATGCCAGCATTGATGGCTATTGCCGATGATGTGTATAAGACCCACGCCATCTGCGTGCATTGCGGCGACTTGGCATATGTCAGCCACCGTACCGTTAGCAGCGACAAGCGTGTCCTCCTCGGCGAGACAGAGAGCTACGAGCCGCTCTGCCGTGCTTGCTACGAGAAAGCACTTGCCCAAGAACAAGCATAGTCCCCAGACAATCAAAGTACATAAGCATAAAAAAATCACACTACAGTTTACACGGCAGTGTGATTTTTTGTGCTTGTAATTTTGTTTACCAGTCCCAGTCTCCCACCATACTATTTTCAGGAATCAGAACGGTATCCATCTGTTCGCCTGTCCATGTGAAGCGGTAGATATTATAAATATTCTTTGGCAAAGGAAATACCAGCGGAGCGTCCAACGCTGCCATAGCTGTGTAATATGTCTTACCTACCTCAAAGTGAGTCGCAGAAGTACCATCGCCTACACCATTGTTCTCATGCGCGTATATACCATATAATATACGCTCGTAGTCTTCATAATACACCGTCTTAAAGCGGTTGAAGAAATATTCACCCGGCACACGCCAACCGCCTTCACGAATAGTCAAACTATCTATCGTCTCGCCTACCCAAGGTATGGTTGATACAATCTCGCCCGTTGAATCTATGGGGTAGATATAATCCCAGTAGCCATCAATACGATACTCAAATTGCACAGGTATTCGGCTGATGCTGTCGGTGGTGATAGTCTCCAAGAACAGTTTACCCGCAGGTTTATTGGTATTAGGGTCAACCACAAAAGCATACACCCAATACTCCGTGCTTGGTTGCAACAGCGTGAAGAAATGGGTTATATCGCCATACTGCAACGAGTGAGAAGAGAAATCCGCCACAAAAGGGATATGTTGCTGCAACTGCTTATTACGCCAATATAGATAATCGACATATGCGCTATCCAACGATAATAGCATAAAGGTTTTAGCAATCTTTTGTGGATCAACCCCCTCTTGTGTAGGTTGAATACTGATGAGATAAAACGCTTCTTTATTGGTAGAAAAACTAACCTGTGCGAAACCTGCCGACACTTGCTCAATATCAATCGTTATCTCTACACCTTCGGTATGTGCTGCCACTTCAGGATTACATGCAGCAAAACTCATGAGCCACATGCCCACAAACAATGCACACACGCAATGACCACCATGATTGTGCAACCATCTCATGGGACGACACCATATATCAGAAATCAAAGTTTCCATTTTCTTCTTTCTCATCGTTTTTCAATAAAGTTTGTACTGTATAAATAAATCGAACACAACCAATTTGGTGATTGCCATAGTGACCAAAACTATATTGGATATTCGCATTTTTCCATTTACTTTTAGCACGCATAGCATTCTCAAATGGCACCACATCATCGTCCATCGAGTGGAACATGTACACAGGTGCTTTGGGAGTCCAAGAATAAGTCAAAATGGAGTTCTCGGTCATGGCTTTGTATAGTTCCGATACCTCTTTGCTGGTACGATCCATACCTATAGGAGTTAGCAGGTCACTTGTCACTTTCGTTCCAATCAGCGCATTGATTTGATTGGTGGTATAGCGTTTGCTATTCACCCATTCGTCCAAGTTCTCATAAATATTGCTTGCCATCATGGTGCTCATATCCAGATTGAGTTTATTGCCCACTACCATACCTTGCATCATGATAGGCACTGCACATGGATAGGATGCCCAATTGGTTTCCACAAACTGGTCATAAGTATATTTTATATCATACGGACCACCACCCGCGAACACACGGCGAATCTTAATTGGTCGGTCGTGGTGTTCTATCTCATGTTGTACCGCCATAGTAGTAGCACCTCCCTGTGAATAGCCCATCAAGTAAATATCATCATGTTCGGGCGCACAACCTGCTTTTTCCAAAAATGGCACCACCGCGTAGTACATATCCAGCACATTGCGTGCCGTGAGTTCCATGACCAGATAGGGGTGTACTTTATCCCATGTGACACCATATCCTATGTAATCGGGAATAATCAACGCATAACCCAACTTCACCAACAAGCCTTCCAACGAAAATATATTGCTTGGTGCTTCTCTATTGCTGGCAATGGTGTAGTGCGACACTAAGATATATCGTTTGATAGGCCCTTTGGCTGGCAGAATTACTTTTCCAGACAACCAAATTGGATTATCATCCACATCCACGGACTTATACAAACCACTCAACTCAATCGCCACAGGCACTTTGCTGAAATCCAACAACTCTTGCATAATACCCGCTACCGAGGTAGAAGTTGCTCGTTGTTGATTCGTTATGCCTACCACATTTGTTCTTGCTGTCGTAGTGGTATCTGTCATTCCCCACAGCTCCAACATTTCAGGGTCATTGCTCAAGTCTTGCAGGTTGGTCGTCTTTTGTGCAGTCACACGAAAAGTACTATTTTCTGCCATACTCAAATCCGTAAAATCTACATATTGCACATCGCCCTTATAACAGCCCGACAATAGCAGACACGACAATTGTAAAATAATAATATTACGCTTCATATTCTCTTATCTCTTCTCTAAAATCTACAACCTACAGATACAGTGAACATACGCGAACCTGCCATATACACTTCGTGAATATTCATCAGCGAGTATAGTCCACCAAACTCTACCGCACCAAACCACCGTTCGTTACCTACATTCATGCCAAGAACGGTCAGACTCAACGCTGGAGCCAATGCTGTCTTGCGACCGCGGTAATCTATTTCGGAGCCAGTATTTATATTCAAGCCAGCGCCTAATCCCGAATACAGCGACACATATTTGGAGTGCATGTATGTGAAACGCGTTGTGACCATGATGGCAATGTTGTGAAAGTCGCAATTCTTCTCACGATTCACTTCATCGCCCTTGCCATTGCGCATCACCTTATCCCACAGCACACCACTATAATCCACCATAGCACCAACATTAAACCAATAACGAACACGATACTGATATTCCACAAACCAATGTTGCAAATAGCGGTATTCTTCGCTATATTCCTCTACAAACGACTCGGGATAAATCGTCGAGTGCAGTTGGTTATACCACACCAACGACTCAAACAACTGATCACCCCATCCAACACGCAATTGATGCGGGTTTTTGCCAGCCAAAACATGCAAGTTTTGGCGAACAGAATCGCGCATAGTACGCACATTCTTATGCATGACACCTCGTGCCAAACGCATTGTTTGCTTCAGCGAATCGCGTATATGGCGCACATCCGATTTATATTGGACAGACAAAGCAGGCGACATGTGTGCAGACTCCACATCAACAGAAGGCAAAGCATCCATAGTCATTGTGTCCGAAACAAGCGTATCAATAACAAGCGTGTCCGAAGCACTCTGTTCCACATATTCCTCTTCATCGAATAGCACAACCACATTCTGCGATACAACCGTCATGGCACAGCACATCCATAGCAGAAGAACTATTCCTATTTTATTCATTGTTCTTTTGGTTTGTGTCATGTTATAATGCCTTGAGTGTTGCTAACAAAAATTCGTAGAACTTCTCCACCGACGCAATATTCACACGCTCATCGGGTGAATGAGGATATTTAATAGTAGGACCAAACGAAATCATATCCATACCGGGGTAATTTCTGCCAATGATACCGCACTCCAATCCTGCGTGGATAATAATCACGCGTGGCTCTACGCCATAGTTGGTTTGGTAGGTATTCTTCATTACATCCAAGATATGACTCTTGAGGTTAGGCTTCCACCCCGGATACGAACCCGAGAACTCCACTTCTGCACCTGCCATAGCAAATACCGAGTGGATAATCTCTTGCAATTCCTCTTTGCGTGATTCTACCGACGAGCGGGTCAAGCACATCACTGTCACACAATCCTCTGTAGTGGTCAGCATAGCAAGGTTGTTGCTGGTTTCTACCACATCTGGCATCTCTGGTATCACACGATATACGCCATGAGGGCATGCTGTAATGGCGTGAATCAAGAAGTCTTGCACATCTTCTGGCAATTCAGTAGCAGGGCATGCCACCTCCTCTGCGGTCAGGCGGATATTATCCTCTACACCATCATATTCTGCCACGAACAAATCTTCACATTCTGCCACCAAATCCATAATATCGTCCACCCCTTCAGCAGGAACGGTGATAACGGCTGATGCCTCGCGTGGGATAGCGTTACGCAAACTACCACCCTCTACACTTGCCAAGCGTGCTTCGTAGTTAGCCACAGCCTCTTTCAAGAAGCGGAACAGCAGTTTGTTGGCATTCGCGCGTTGCAGATGAATATCGCAACCCGAGTGACCACCCTTGCAACCTGTAATACTCACTTTTACTGCTACATCGCCTTCTTCCACTTCTACTGGCGTGTATGCAAACTTAGCAGTGGTGTCCACACCACCTGCACAGCCAACATATAATTCACCCTCTGCTTCAGAATCCAGATTAAGCAATGTCTTACCTTGCAACATACCACCTTCCAGTGCGAATGCACCATACATACCTGTTTCCTCATCTACTGTCACCAACATCTCCAACGGTGGGTGTACCGCGTTCTTATCCGCCAGAATAGCCATTGCAGCAGCCACACCAATACCATTATCGGCACCAAGTGTAGTACCTTTGGCTGTCACCCATTCGCCGTCCACATATGCTTCAATAGGGTCTTTCTCAAAATCAAAAACGGTGTCGTTGTTCTTTTGTGGCACCATATCGCTATGTCCTTGCAGAATCACACCCGGATGATTTTCATAGCCAGGACTCGCAGGTTTGCGAATAATCACATTACCTATGCTATCAACAATGGTTTCCAAACCCAATGAACGACCATAATCTGCCAAAAATGCAGTTACTTCTTCTTTCTTTCCCGATGGACGGGGGATTTGTGTCAGGCTATGGAAATTACTCCATACTGCCTTTGGTTCTAAATTTTTCATATCATTATGTATTTTATTATTATCCAAATTATCCACTATCCAATAATCAACAATCGATACTCAATATCCGTCCCTACCCTATGGTTAATTCTCCACGAAGCGACGAAGAGAGCATTTGTTTCACAGTTTCTATATCATTCGGATTTTCGCCGAGCAGGTGCATCATTTTGGTCAGCAAAGCCTCCGTCGTAATGTCATAGCCCGAAATCACGCCAGCTTTTAGCAGATTAAGACTCACAGCATAGTGTCCCATACTCACTGACCCCGTATTACATTGTGTTTTGTTCACAACTACCACCCCTCTATCCACTGCATTACGCAGCGCACGGTAAAGCCACTCGTGAGTAGGTGCATTACCCGCACCAAAAGTTTCCAACACAACACCTCGCAGATCAGGAATATTCAACACAGCCTCCACAACGACTTCCGTAATACCGGGAAAGAGTTTCAGTATCGCCACACGCGTATCAAACTGGTCATACACATGCAATGGTTGTAGCGACTCTCCGTAATGTATCAGTTGGCGATTATAAGTGATATGCACTCCAGCACGAGCCAATGCAGGGTAGTTATAGGAGGTGAATGCCGAAAAGTGTTCCGCATTGCGTTTAGTAGTACGATTACCACGATACAACTCGCCATCCATATATACAGTCACCTCTGGCACAATAGCATTGCTATCGTTGTCATACGCACCTGCAATCTCTATAGCGGTCAGCAAATTCTCTTTAGCATCCGATCGCAGCACACCCACAGGCAACTGACTACCCGTAAACACCACAGGTTTGCGCAAGTGTTCGAGCATAAAACTGAGCGCTGAAGCAGAATAAGACATGGTGTCTGTACCGTGCAGAATAACAAAACCGTCGTATTCATCATAATGCTCTTGTACCATTTGCGCCATTTGCCGCCAACTATCGGGATTGAGGTCAGAGGAATCCAACAATGGGTCAAAAGGCATCATATCCACATGATTATCACCCGCAAACATTTCAGGCACATACGCCTTGAAAGTATGCAAATCAGCTGGGCACAATGAACCTGAATGCGCATCACGAACCATTGATATAGTTCCGCCTGTTAATATCACCAATACTTTCATCACACAGAATTTTGAGACAAAGGTACAACTTTTTTTGCATTTATGCAAATATCACACCATTATTTCGTTTTTTTATACCTTATTTTTATTTTTGGCATGGTATTTGTTAAAATATTATCGCAAATATAATACAAAATGTCTATGACAACACATATTTTGATAATTGAAGATGACATCAATCTCTCCACAGTTCTTGCAGACTATCTTCAAGACAAAGGGTATGTAATAGATACAGCCACCGACGGTCAAGAAGGCTGGGAATTGGTGAATAAAAAGCATTACGATCTTTTGCTTTTAGACATTATGATGCCTCGAATGAATGGTTGGCAGGTTCTCAAATCGTTGCGTGACAGCAGTAATCCTTTGCCAGTGATTATCACCTCAGGAAAAACCGATCGCGAGGACATTATCCGAGGGTACAATCTTGGGTGCGATGACTATGTAACCAAACCTTTTTCGATAGATATTCTTGTTTGTAAGATTGAAGCCGTTCTCCGTCGCTACAAAGCAGCAGTGCATGAAGACGAAATGAAATTTGATCTCAATGGCATACCTTTCGATGCTGTGCGTCAGTTATTAGGTGAACAAAAACTCAGTTCTCGCGAAAATGAACTACTGCTTATCCTTTGCCAGAACATGGGAAAGATGGTTGAGCGCAGTCGTATTTTAATGACACTATGGGGCAGCGACACCTATTTCAATTCGCGTTCACTGAGCGTGTATATCAACCATTTGCGCAACTATATCGGCAAGGAAAATGCAATCAAGATACTCAGCGTGCATGGTAAGGGATACAAATTAGTAAACATGAATGAATAATTGCAAAAAAAGCATTAATTTTACATTTTATATTTCACTTTGGCACGGATTTTGTAAACAATTTATCAAGTACAGATACAACGCAAGTAATTGTGTTATTTAATAAATAGTGTTTTTCATAATGGGAGGAGAGTTCGATGTGATATCGCGCTCTCTTTTTTTCTATCTTCGGCTTATCTTCGGCTTATCCTCGGCTGTTTTGACAAGGCAGAAATACAACACCAATCAACCATTCTACTTCCACACTTCCACACTATCACACAAAAAAATGTGTCGAATACTTGTCTATATCAAAAAAAAGCAGTAATTTTGCAGGCAAATGATCGTCAAAAGTATTCATGTCCAACACCATATTGATTGATATAATTTTACCCTTGGCAATTGCCGATGCCTACACCTATCGTGTCCCATCTAATATGCCAACACCATTGGCAGGCATGCGCGTATTAGTGCCATTGGGCAAGAAGACTATCACGGGTATTGTTTATCGCCTTCACGAAGGCGAGTTGCCTGCTTCGGTCAAGGTGCGAGATATTGTGGATATTATTGATACTCAACCCGTTGTTACGCCCCATCAATTGCGTCTTTGGCAATGGATGGCGGAGTATTACATGTGCACATTAGGCGAAGTAATGGCAGCGGCATTGCCCGCTGGAATCATCGACGATAACTATACTGCTCGCACCACTCAGTATATCCACTTACATCCTTCGCTTGCAGATCCTCGCCAGCAGGAATTAACATTGAATAGTTTGCGCCGTGCCAAGTCGCAGGAGCAACTTTTGCGTTGCTTCCTGCGCATGAATAACAATGGTGTAGAACGCCGCGTACTATTAGAAGAGAGCAAAGTGAGTAGCACAATATTGCGCACGCTCATTGACAAGGGAATATTTTTAGAAGAAGAACGACCAGTCTCGCGTTTGCGTCAATATACAGGGCAAATACAAGCGTTGCACCACCTTGATATTCAGCAAACAAGAGCGATTGAAGAGATACGCACAAGTTGGAAAACAAAGAATGTAACCCTCTTGCATGGCGTAACCTCCAGTGGCAAGACGGAGGTGTATATTCATCTCATAGACGAGGTGCTAAAGCAAGGCAAACAGGTTCTTTATCTCGTACCCGAGATTGCCCTGACTACCCAACTCACCGAACGCTTACAAGCCGTTTTTGGCAATCAAGTATTGGTCTATCATTCGCGCTTCAGTGGCGACGAACGCACCGAGATATATTCCAGCCTATTACCAATATCCAATAGCGAAGCGTCCAATATCCAATATCCAAACCTCATCCTCGGCGCCCGCTCGGCGATATTCTTGCCTTTCTCCAATTTAGGTTTGGTCATTGTGGACGAAGAACACGAACCCAGTTACAAGCAACAAGACCCTGCTCCGCGTTACCATGCGCGTTCAGCGGCAATAATGATGGCACAGTGGTATGGTGCTAAAGTACTATTAGGCACAGCCACTCCTTCTATCGAATCTTACCACAATGCATTATCGGGTAAATACAGTCTTGTCGAAATGACGGAGCGTTTTCGCGGTTTGCAATTGCCAAAGATTACATTGGTGGACTTGCAGCGCCAATATCATCGCAAAGAGATGTATGGTCATTTTGCCGACCCTGTGGTATTTCGTATTCGTGAGGAGATTGCTAAAGGCAAGCAAGTAATCTTATTCCAAAATCGCAGAGGGTATGCCCCCTTCTTGCAGTGTCCAAATTGTGGTGAGGTTCCCAAGTGTCCCAACTGCGATGTCAGCATGACTTTCCACAAGAGCCACAACACCCTCATCTGTCACTCTTGCGGCTACACCCCTTCGCCTCATCGCCTCGTTGCCTCATCGCCTAATCCCCTAACCTCCCATTGCCCCAAATGTAGTACGCCTTGGCGATTGCAAGGCTTTGGCACTGAGCGTTTGGAGGAGGAGATACAAGGACTTTTTCCGAATGCGCGCTTGGCGCGTATGGATTTAGACACTACGCGCCGCAAGGATGCTTATCAGCATATCATTGACCGTTTCGCGCGCCACGAAGTGGATATTCTTATCGGCACACAAATGGTTACGAAAGGACTACATTTCGATGATGTCTCCTTGGTGGTGGTTTTGCAAGCGGATATGCTGGTCAATCAACCTGATTTTCGCAGTACAGAGTACGCATTTCAAATGCTGGAACAAGTGTCTGGTCGTGCAGGGCGCAGTGGTAAGCAAGGAGAGGTAATGATTCAGACTTTTGACCCCAAGAATCCTTTATATACAATGTTATGCGCACACGATTTCAAAGGGATCTACCAACAGCAAGTTAGCGAACGCGAGATGTTCTATTTTCCTCCATTTCATCGGTTAATGATGATCACTTTGCGTCATCGTGATGAACGCCGTTTGGAACATTGCAGTCGTGTATTAATGCAGGCATTACAAGATGTTTTTGGAACTCGCGTCTCCAGCGTGATTACTCCGCAAGTCTCTCGTCGCAACAACCAATATATCCGCCAACTGCGCCTGCGTGTTGAGCAAGGAGCGAATATCCGACATGCCAAACAACTGTTGCGCGAATGTATCCACCTCGTCTTGCAGCAGACGGATTGCAAGGGTACTGTCGTTTTCGTTGATGTAGATCCTTAATGTTTCCTTCAGACAAGCATCACAATGGCTCGTGGTAGTGATAGTCGCGGTAGTTGCTGTCTTTATCGCGATTGATACGCGGATGACGAGGCGGGAATCGGTCCTCCCATTTATCGCGAATCCAACGCTTCACATTCTCCCACCAACGGCGGAGCGTGCCATCATTCCATGGCGTAGAGTCAAAGCCGTCATACCCGCGATAACGCCACCAAAGAATAAGCAACCAGCCGAAAATCATACCGCCCAAGTGCGCGAAGTGCGCCACATTATCCCCCGCAGAAGGAGCCAAACCCATAAATAACTCTATCAACGCATAGATAATAACCAAGGTACGCGCGCGTATAGGAATCGGAATAAACATAATGAACATTCGCACATCGGGGAACAACCAGCCAAACGCTAATAAGATTCCGAACACAGCACCGCTGGCACCAATAGTCACTACTCGGTTCGCCAATTGAGCTGCCATCAACGAATCAAAGCTGCTCAACACTGGTTGCAACTGCAATGCCCATACAGTCTCTTGCACGACCGCAGCGCCCAAACCCGTAATGAGGTAATAAATCAAAAAGCGTTTCCCTCCCCAACGATCTTCCAACGCAGGAGCAAACATCAGCACCGCAAACATATTGAAGAAGATATGCGAAAAATTTGCATGCATAAACATATAGGTCAGCGGTTGCCACAAACGAAAGTCAGAAGCCGTCAAATAATGCAAGCCAAAAATATGGCTAAAACTAATGCCATAACGCTGAAAAACCACATCTGCCAAATAGCAGATAACATTGATGAGCAATAGATTTTTTGTAATCGGTGGTAAATTTCTAAACATTGTCTATTGATTGATAATTTCTATGCAAAAGTAATAAAAAAACACGAAAACACAAACAAAAATCGTGCTACACAACAGAAAAACACAAAAAATGGCAGAAAAATGACATTTTTTCAGTCAAAATGTTTGCAGTATAAGAAAAATATTGTAACTTTGCAAGCAAATCGTTGGAAATTCCAATGTGATATATTTAATGTTTAATTATTTAATCTAATTTTCGTATGAATAAAGCAGATTTAGTAGCTGCTATTGCAGCTGAGGCTGGTTTGACAAAAGTACAAGCACAAGGTGCTCTTGAGGCAACTGTAAATGCAATCGCTGGCGCACTCCAAAAGGGTGAGAGCGTACAATTGGTAGGTTTCGGAACTTTCTCTGTAGTTGAGAAAGCAGCTCGCCAAGGCGTTAACCCTGCAACTGGTGCTAAGATTGAGATCGCTGCTAAGAAAGTGGCTAAGTTCAAAGCTGGTAAAGGTTTGGCTCTCTAATCCTATCTTGTAGATACAGCGAGTTGCTCTTTTGGGGCAACTCGTTTTGTGTCCAACTTTGACCCTAAAACTCTTAAAAAATTTAGAACATTTCAACTATGCTAAACATTATCCTCTGCGGAGCCCCTGGTAGCGGAAAGGGAACACAATCGGATATCATTGTAGAAAAATATGGTTTGCAACACCTTTCAACAGGCGATGCTCTCCGTCAAGAGATTAAATCTGGTAGCGAACTGGGAAAAGAGATTGACGAATTGATTGCTGGCGGAAACCTTGTTCCTGACCATAAAATGATTCACCTCATTGAGCGCTATATAGACAATTTGCCTGCTGATTGCAAGGGGGTTATTTTTGATGGTTTTCCACGAACAGTAGCACAAGCCGAAGCTTTCGAACTACTGATGGAGCGTCGCCACATGAAGGCCGTTCTCCTTGATTTGTTTGTGGAGGAAGATGAAGTCATCAAGCGTCTTCTCAATCGAGGAAAGACAAGCGGTCGTGCAGACGACAACTACGAAACAATCAAAAAACGCTTGCAAGTATATCAATCCGAAACAAAACCTGTATGTACATATTACCTCCATCGCCATAACTATTTTGCTATCAATGGCAACTACTCTATGGAGGATACTTTCAGCCAGATTGATACTATATTGAAATTAATTCAATAATATTTTTGAATATCAATTGCAAATTGTCCAATCACAAATAAACCATGGCATCATCTTCATTTATTGATTATGTAAAAATCTACTGTCGTTCTGGTAAAGGCGGTCCTGGTAGCATGCACTTCCACCGTGCAAAATATGTTCCCAAGGGTGGTCCCGATGGAGGTGATGGTGGACGAGGGGGACATATTATCCTCCGAGGCAATCGCAACCTGTGGACGCTACTCCATTTGAAATATCAAAAGCATATCCTTGCCACCGATGGTAGCAAAGGTGGTCCATCGCGTTCGTTTGGCAAGGACGGCGAGGATAAAATCATCGAGGTTCCCTGTGGCACAGTAGTTTACAATGGCGACACAGGCGAGTTCATGTGCGAAATAAAAGAGCATCAAGAAGAGATTATTCTCTTCCGTGGAGGCAAGGGCGGACTCGGCAACTGGCATTTCCGCACCGCCACCAACCAAGCTCCCCGCTACGCACAACCCGGCGAACCATGCATGGAAGCCAATGTGATTCTACAACTCAAAGTGCTCGCTGATGTCGGACTTGTAGGTTTCCCTAATGCTGGCAAATCAACCCTGCTATCTGTAGTCAGCGCAGCAAAACCCGAGATTGCAGACTATCCATTTACCACGCTGACACCCCAACTCGGCATCGTTTCCTACCGAGATAATCAGTCATTCTGTATGGCAGACATTCCAGGAATCATCGAGGGTGCTGCCGAAGGTCGTGGACTGGGACTGCGTTTCTTGCGACACATTGAGCGTAACGCGGTACTGCTCTTTATGGTACCCGTCATCACCGAAGATATCAAAAAGGAATACGAGATATTGCTCTCAGAGTTGGAGAAATACAATCCACAACTGCTGACCAAAGCACGCATCTTGGCTATCTCCAAATGCGACATCGCAGACCCAGATATTAATCTTGATAAACTTACAAAACAACTTAGTAAGGAATTAGGTATATCTGTTATCTGCTTTTCTTCCGCCAGCGGAATGGGACTCACCGAGTTAAAGGACATGCTATGGGAAGAACTCAACAAAGAGCAGAATCAAGTTATTGAAATTTCTCACTCACCCATTGAAGTCAAAATCATTGAGCGTGACGAGGAACCCGAAGAAGACGACGACGAGCCACACACCATCTACCTCAACGAAGTGGAAGAGGAGTGGGATCTGGACAAATACCGCGGCATAGGTTGGGACACGCAGGAATAACATACGATCGATTCATCGCTTGGCGTGAGCAGCATATCCCGCAAAAAAACCTCGTCTTGACCCTGAGTTTCTTTGTGGGAGCATTGGCTTCGTGCGCTGCTCAACTTCTCAAACTAATGATACACGGCATCCATCACTTGGTGGAGCACTACCTCATTGAGCAGGATCACTGGTGGTATCTCATCACCCCGATGATTGGTATCACACTGGCAGGACTATTCGTGAAATATGTCGTGAAAGACGACATATCACATGGTATTACTAAAATTCTTTACGCTATCTCTCAGCGCAAATCGATTATCAAGCTCCATAACACATGGACTTCGGTGGTAGGATCGGCTATTACCATTGGTTTTGGAGGTTCAGTCGGAGCTGAGGCACCTATCGTTATGACAGGTGCCGCTATCGGCAGCAACTTGGCAAAACTATTCCGCCTTGACCAAAAGACCATGATGCTCATGATTGGTTGCGGTGCGGCAGGTGCAATCGGAGGTATCTTCCAAGCCCCTATTGCAGGTCTTGTTTTTACCCTTGAAGTGCTGATGATGGACCTAACCATGACGCGTATGGCTCCACTGCTCATCTCCTCTGTGACGGCGACAGCTATATCGTTCTTTGTCAATGGGCAAGAGGCAATGTTCCCGCTCACCAATAGCGAACCTTTCTTTGTGGAGCGCCTGCCTTGGTATGTTATATTGGGTATTGTATGTGGATTGGTATCACTCTATTTTACACGCGGAATGAATCGCTTGGAGCAGTTATTCAAACGATATGTACAGAATATTTGGGTAAAGTTCCTCGTTGGCGGTTCTGCATTGGGTCTGCTGTTATTCCTCTTTCCCCCACTCTATGGTGAGGGATATGATGTCATCAAGCAGCTCATCAACGGCGACTCCATCTCTGCTATTGCCAATAGTCCTTTCGAACGCTTTGGCACTGGTTCTTGGATTCTGGTTGGCTATTTCTCCGCAATTGTGTTACTCAAGATTTTTGCTTCAGTAGCCACCAATGGCGGTGGCGGTGTAGGAGGAATCTTCGCTCCTTCACTATTCATGGGTGCTATCACGGGCTTCATTTGTGCCAGACTAATGAATATGATTGGCATTGAAGTTCCAGAAGCCAACTTTGCTTTGGCGGGTATGTCTGGATTGATGGCTGGTGTCATGCACGCACCGCTTACAGGTATCTTCCTCATTGCAGAACTCACGGGTGGCTACCACTTATTCATGCCACTAATGGCTGTAGCAGTTATCTCATTTCTGACTATCAAGATATTCGAGCCACATAGCCTCTATGCAATGCGTTTGGCGCAAAAAGGCGAACTCCTCACGCACAACAAAGATCGCTCTGTGCTTACACTGCTTAAGATGGACAATGTGCTCGAAACAGACCTCATGACACTCAATCCTGAGATGACACTCGGAGAGTTAGTCAAAGTCATTGCTCAAAGTCGCCGAAACATTTTCCCTGTAGTGGATACGAATGGCAAACTCTTGGGAATCCTACTCTTGGATGAGGTACGCAATATCATGTTCCAACCACGCCTCTACAATCGCTTCACCGTGAAGCAACTGATGAACTCACCTCAAGCCATCATCACCAACACCATGCCTATGGGCAAAGTCATGGAAGTATTTGAGGACACAGGAGCATGGAACCTACCTGTAGTGGACGAACAAAAAAAATACCTTGGATTCGTATCGAAATCCAAGATATTCAATTCCTATCGTCATGTGCTTGTGCACTTCTCCGAAGAGTAATTTACCGTATTACCTCTTCCATTTTCTCCTCCCAGTCCGTCAACTGCTTTTGGCAAAAACACAACAACTCCTTTGCCTCTTTGGCTTTGGCTTGATATGCTTCCATACTCAATGCCTCTGACTGTTCTAATTCACCAACAATCTGCTCTATTCGCTTTATCGCATCATCGTAAGTCATAATCCCCACTTTAAACTTTTGACTTTAAACTATAAACTACATCACTTACTTACCCTTTCCATCAAGGATAACACCTATGGTATGAAAAATAATTTTCATATCAAGTTGCAGTGACATATTCTCAACATACACCACATCGTAATTAAGGCGGCGTATCATCTTTTCTATCGTATCTGTATATCCTACTTTTACAGGTCCCCAACTGGTTAATCCTGGGCGTATTTTATATAACAGACAATAATAGGGTGCCTGTTGCTCTATTTGTTCAATAAAATACTTTCGCTCTGGGCGCGGACCGACAATAGACATATCTCCTTTCAACACATTCCACATTTGTGGCAACTCATCCAAACGATACTTACGCAAGAATGCACCCACCTTGGTAATCCGCGAATCGTGATCTGCACTCAACATAGGGACATCAGACTCGGCATCATTACACATGGTACGGAATTTTAATATCTGAAAAGGTATGCCATGTAATCCAATACGCTCTTGTTTGTATATCGCAGGACCTTTAGAAGTGCACCAAACCAGTATGTACAATAATATATATACTGGTGACAACACCAACAAAGACAGTGAAGAAAGCAACACATCAAATGCCCGCTTCATACACAACTGCGAATCGCTCATCTTGTGTTCTGTTATGCGTACCAATGGCATATCTTCCACATCCTTAATACTCGCAGCACCAGTAAGCATATCATACAAGCGAGGCTTAATCGCTATCTCAACGCCATAGGGATATAATTGATTAATAATCGTATAAATATCTTTCTCCGAGGCTGTTTGAGGAAGATCTATCACCACTTCATCAACAGCATTCTCTTTCGAAAAATGTTGCTTAAAATGATCTATTTGCTTCAACGAACGAATAGTATAACAAGTTGGCAAATGAGCACCACGATTGCGCGACAATATAGTCACACACAAGCGTGGCAAATAACTCAACACAAAATGCACCCCTATTAACACCAACAAGGATGTCAGATACCGATGATAGCTACTAACGGGGTCATCTATAATTATCACAAAGAATGCCCCAAAAGCAATCAGCAATGCAGAAAGAAAGGTAACACGAAACTCTTGCGCATAATCTTTGTTAAAAGGTCGCAAATAATATCCCATTAAGTAATATACCATCAAACAACCCAATGGATATAACAATAATGGGCGATAAAAATCAAACATTGGAATCCAAAGCGTATCCACCCCCATCACTTTCCCATCATACACCATCCAACGAAAGCCCAAGAATGCCAACCAAACCAATAGCGAAGATAGTATATCCACACAGATATACGCCAGTTGTTGTTTACGGTATTTGGAAAGAAGCTTCATTCTATTTTCTAATAATCGTTATTCGTTCGGCCTCATCAATCTTTATGATAGAAGAGGGCTGATGGTTCGTGTTATCGTCACGACGATACGCACATACATAATCCACTGCCTCCAACAAAGCAGGCGTAATATCGCCAAAAGTCTTTGCCGTTGGCTCTCCACTGTAGTTGGCTGAGGTCGAAACTATCGGACGCCTCAATTGCTCACAAAGTGCCTTCGTAAAGGGCTCTTGCGTGACACGAATACCCACACTACCATCATCCGCCAACAAGTTTGCTGCCAAGTTCTTCGCACGAGGATAAATAATCGTCATAGGTTTCTGCCCTTCGCTTGCCTCCAGCAACATCCACGCAGTATCGGGTACTTTGTCCATATAACCTTGCAACTTACCTGCCCCATCCAATAATACCAACATCGCTTTGCTATCCACACGCCTTTTTATTTCGTACACGCGCGCGACCGCTGAAGCATTGGTAGCATCGCATCCTATACCCCACACCGTATCCGTTGGATAGAGTATTACTCCACCCGCTCGCAACACCCGAAGGGCATTCTGCAAATCCTGTTTATCGTATCGCATTTCCATACCGACTGCAAAGGTACAACAAAAAATGCACATGTGCAAAAAAAATGGCAGAAAGTTAAGCTTTCTATGCCGTTTTGTAGCACATGGGCTGCATAATGCGACCGCAGCTTCGAGGGTAAGGTGTCCTCGAAGGTACATATGAGCATTTTATGCGAGGACAAAGTCCGAAAGGATGGATATACATAAAAAAAGAAGGATTGTCATCCCGACAACCCAATCTTTACTTAACCTTAAATCTAATACCATGAAAAACACGGTGCAAAAGTACTGCTTTTTTACAAACCCACCAAATATTTTGATAAAAAAATATGTTTTATAGCATGTTTTTCACATTTTTGCAAAGTCAAGTGTGCAAAAATTGGGTATTTTGACCAAAAATTTTGCTATTTCGAAAATTTGTAGTAATTTTGTACCCGATAAAATTTGCGTCAATAGGCAATTGGCACAAAATTTGCAAAGAAATAAGTAAAAAATAACAAAATAACCTTTTTAATTAAACAATGAAACAATTAGATTTGACCCAGTACGGCATCGTAGGTACAACCGAGATCGTACACAATCCTTCTTACGAAGTACTCTTCGCAGAGGAGACAAAAGCAGAATTAACTGGCTTTGACAAGGGCCAAGAGACTGAGCTTGGCGCAGTAAACGTGATGACAGGTGTTTACACCGGTCGTTCTCCAAAGGACAAATTCATCGTGGATGATGCACAAAGCCACGATAACGTTTGGTGGACAAGCGAGGAATACAAGAATGACAACAAACCAATGACTGAGGCTGCTTGGGCTGTAGTTAAAGATCTCGCTATCAAAGAGCTCTCTAACAAACGCCTCTTCGTAGTAGACGCTTTCTGCGGTACTAACCCTGATACTCGTATTGCTGTTCGCTTCATCGTTGAGGTAGCATGGCAAGCACACTTCGTTACCAACATGTTCATCCAACCTACCGCTGAGGAGTTGGAGAACTTCGAGCCTAACTTCGTGATCTACAACGCTTCTAAGGCTAAAGTTGAGAACTACGCTGAGCTCGGTTTGAACTCTGAGACTTGCGTGGCATTCAACACTACCAGCCGCGAGCAAGTGATCCTCAACACCTGGTACGGTGGTGAGATGAAGAAGGGTATGTTCTCTATGATGAACTACTTCTTGCCA
>JAGBZD010000023.1 GCA_017628395.1 Paludibacteraceae bacterium
CCTATTGCCCCCTTCCCCTTAAAAAATTGCCATTTTCGCAAAAGTATGATTTGACTTTTTGGGCATTAAAAAGCATATTTTCGCTCATAAATTTATGTGATAGTGTGATAGTAAAAAAGTGTCAATTATTAAGAATTGATGTGTTTTTTTGTGCTTCTATTTTCGGCTTATCATCGGCTTATCTTCGGCTTATCTTCGGCTGATTAAAAAGGCAAAAATGCGTACTGAAAAAACGACCGATTATTAAGATACATTCATAGTGCAGAGATAAGGAAAATAATAAAAATATAAAGATTTTTGCTGTTTTATTTGTATAAATAAAAAAAAAATCGTACCTTTGTGCGCTTTTTGTGCGGGTACGCATTCACAACAACAGAATATAAACAATAAAAACAATACAAAAACATGAATTTGAACGACAGAATTATTGCAGTCATTGGACTGGGTTATGTAGGATTGCCATTGGCAATTGAGTACGGAAAAAAATACCGCGTTATCGGTTTCGACATTCACCAAGCGCGTGTGGATGAGCTCAATCGCGGCGAAGACCACACCCTCGAGGCAGACCTCGTAGGCATGAAACAAGCACGAGATGCTTACGAATCAACCAAAAAAATTGGTCTGACCTTCACCAGCAACCCCGAAGACCTCAAACAAGTGAACACCTACATCGTAACCGTTCCAACACCCATCGACCGATTCAACAACCCCGACCTCACTCCACTACTCAAAGCCAGTGAGACCATCGGCAAGACCCTCAACCAAGGCGACCTCGTCATTTACGAATCCACCGTTTACCCCGGTTGCACCGAAGAGGACTGCGTACCCGTATTGGAGAAACACAGCGGACTGAAATTCAATACAGACTTCTTCTGCGGCTACTCGCCCGAGCGTATCAACCCCGGTGACAAAGTAAACACCCTGACCAAAATCAAGAAAATCACTTCGGGTTCCACACCAGAAATAGCAGACCTCGTAGATGCAATGTACAACAGCATCCTCGAAAACGGCACACACAAAGCACCTAACATGAAAGTGGCAGAGGCAGCGAAAGCCGTTGAAAACAGCCAACGCGATGTGAACATCTCCTTCATGAACGAACTCGCACTCATCTGCGACCGCGTGGGCATCGACACCAACGATGTGATTGAGGCGGCAGGTTCAAAGTGGAACTTCCTCAAATACCGCCCAGGACTCGTAGGCGGACACTGCATCTCCGTCGATCCATACTACTTGGCACACAAAGCAAAATCACTGGGTTACGAACCACAAGTGATCCTCTCAGGTCGCGCAGTGAACAACTCTATCGCGAAGTTCATCGCCGACAAAGTGCTGAAACTCATGATTCAAAAAGACCACAAAATCAAAGAATCACATGTATTGATGTTGGGCGTGACCTTCAAAGAAAACTGCCCTGACTGCCGCAACACCAAAGTGGTGGACATCGTAGAAGAATTGGAAGACTTTGGTTGCATCGTGGACATCTACGACCCATGGGCAAGCCCAGAAGTAGTGAAACACGAATACGGCAAAGAACTCATCCCTGCTATCGACCCCGACAAAGAGTATCATGCCGTAATCGCATGCGTGAGCCACAACCAATTTATGACCTTCGACTTCAAGAAATACAAAGAACAAGGCGCCGTAATCTTCGATGTGAAAGACTTCGTGGACCGCAGCGTTGTAGATGGAAGATTGTAATTTTTAAGAATCCCACAGATAGCACGGATAAGCACAAATCTTTTATCTATGAATATCAGTGAGATCTGTGGGAAGAAAACATAAACGCAAATGAAAATAGCCGTAGCAGGAACAGGATATGTGGGACTGTCAATAGCCACACTGCTGGCACAACATCACAAAGTGCTGGCAGTGGACATCATACCCAAAAAAGTGGAGATGATCAATCGACGACAGTCACCCATACAAGATGAATACATCGAGAAATACTTCGCCGAAAAAGAACTGAACCTCACTGCCACACTCGATGCAGAAACGGCATACCGAGAGGCAGAAATCGTGGTCATAGCCGCTCCTACGAACTATGATAGCCAGAAGAATTACTTCGACACCTCCGCCGTGGAGTCGGTCATCGAAGTCGTTCTGCGTGTCAATCCGCAAGCAATCATGGTCATCAAGTCCACGATTCCAGTAGGTTACACGGAATCGGTACGCAAGAAATTCGGCACGGAGAACATACTCTTCTCGCCCGAGTTTCTGCGCGAATCGAAGGCACTTTACGACAACCTCTACCCTTCGCGCATCATCGTGGGTACGGACATGCAAAATCCACACTTAGTAGAGGCAGCCAAACGATTTGCCGCATTGCTACAAGAAGGCGCTATCAAACCAGAGGTAGATACTCTATTCATGGGCTTCACCGAAGCAGAAGCGGTGAAACTGTTTGCCAACACTTATCTGGCACTGCGCGTGAGTTACTTCAACGAACTCGACACCTACGCCGAGATGAAAGGACTGGATACACAATCCATCATCAATGGCGTGTGTCTTGACCCACGCATTGGCACACACTACAACAATCCATCGTTTGGCTATGGCGGATACTGCTTGCCCAAAGACACCAAGCAACTGCTCGCTAACTACCAAGATGTGCCAGAGAACCTCATTGAAGCCATCGTGGAGAGCAATCGCACGCGCAAAGACTTCATCGCCGATCGCGTACTGGCAAAAGCGGGCTACTACGACTACTATAACAATGGGCAATACAACGCCAACGAAGAACACAGTTGCGTGATTGGCGTGTATCGACTGACTATGAAGTCGAACTCCGACAACTTCCGCCAGTCAAGCATACAAGGTATCATGAAGCGCGTGAAAGCCAAAGGTGCGCAGGTAATCATCTACGAGCCTACCCTACCCGACGGCACCACCTTCTTCGGTTCGGTGGTAGTGAACGACTTGGCGCAATTCAAAGCACAATCACAAGCCATCATCGCCAACCGCTACGACGCGTGTCTGGAAGATGTGAAAGAGAAAGTATATACACGAGATATATTCCGCCGCGATTAGCGAAACGGAAAGGTGAGAACGGAAAACGGGAAGGTAGTGAATATCATAACGAAAATAGCCAACCGATTGCATCTGTCGCCAACCAAACAAAAAGTGATTCGCAATGTTGTTTGGGCAGTAACAGGCAAAGTAGTGACCCTGCTGGGTGGCTTGCTGGTGGGTATCTTCGTAGCTCGTTACTTAGGACCCGACCAATACGGATTGATGAGTTATGTGATTAGTTATGTGACTCTATTCCAAGTGTTTGCTTCTTTTGGTATGGATAACATAGAGATACGAGAAGAATCACAACACCCCGATGAGAAAGACAAACTGATAGGTACCGCCTTCACACTCAAAGTCGGTTTTGCCGCACTAACCATGGGCTTGGTGATAGCCACCGCATGGCTGTTTGAAGCCGACAACTTCACCCGATGGATGATTGCTCTCTACTCCGTGTCTATGCTAATGAATAGTTTCAGCGTCATTCGCAACTATTTCACCTCCATCGTTTGGAACGAATACATCGTCAAGACGGAAATCTCGCGCACCTTCATCGGCGCAGGTATCAAGATAGGATTGCTATTCTTGCACGCTCCACTGGTCTGGTTCATCGCAGCCACATTACTCGACACCATACTAATTGCAGGCGGATATGTGCTATCCTACCGAAGCAAAATCGACACCTTCAGCAAATGGCGATACGATGCAACCACCGCAAAACACTTGTTGGTACAGTCGTTCCCACTATTGCTGAGCGGAGCCGCCGTGGTCATCTACACCAAAATAGACCAAGTACTCATCGGTAATATGCTCAGCACAGAGTCTGTAGGTTACTACTCCGTAGCCGACCGATTTACCGAGATTTGCCTGTTCATACCCACCATCCTATCGCAGACAATCACGCCAATACTGGTCAAAGCGTACGCAGAAAACAAAGACGACTACAACAAAAAAGCTACGCTATTCATGAATGTAATGATTTGGGGAACTATCCTGCTGTGTATCGTCATTTGCCTGATTGCCAACCCACTGATCAAATACACCTTCGGACAACAATACTTACGCTCAATCCCTATTCTGCAAATCATGGTTTTCAAGGTGGTGGGATATGCGTTGGCTCAGTCCTCTGGAGCAATGATTGTAGTGGAAAGCAAACAAAAATATGTGGTACTCCGAAACATAGTAGGTTGTGGTGCTTGTATCGCGTTGAACTACCTACTTATCCCTACCTTCGGTTTGACTGGCGCTGCATTTGCAAGTATTCTGACAGCCCTATGTGCAGGATACCTATCGCACCTCATCATTCCGCAATACCATTTCCTCTTCAAAAAACAAACCATGTCCCTTTTGACGGGGTGGAAAGACCTCACAAAAATAGGACACCTCAAATCACATTGATTGCATGAACAGAATAATACACATACTCCAATTCGTTTTGAAACTGAACATCGTCAAATCCCTATACTATTCCATACGGTTTGGCGGGCGTGTCTTCATCGGAAAAGGCAACATACACATCGAAGGAAATGGAAAAATAGACTTCCGCACCAAAGCAAGTAGTCTGTTCATCGGCGTTTACCACACGATACCCACAGCAACTACCATCACACTCATGCAGAACGCACGACTGGTGGTCGGCGCAAATGCCAAAATACACCGCGGAACAAAAATAGTAGTACACGAAGGTGGTACATTGGAAATAGGCGACAACACCTATATCAACGAGTTGGCTCGTGTACATTGCCGAAAGAACATCACAATAGGCAACGATTGCGCTATCGCTTGGAGCACAAACATATTGGACACCGATTTACACACTATCTACGATGAAGCAGGACAGCCCATCAATACCGACCAAGCTATCCATATCGGCAATAAGGTGTGGATAGGAGCCAATACAACCGTCCTCAAAGGCACATGCATCGAAGACAACAGCATCATTGCCGCACAGTCCGTTGTGCATGGCAAAGTGGAAGGTAACTATATCTATGCTGGCAATCCACTGAAACAAATAAAAACATTCGCAACTTGGAACTAACACACATATACTATCTGTCCAATCTATGATTTCTCAATACAAATTACGAAGTTTATATTATGCGTTGGCGTTACTGGTAAATATGTTCGTAACAGGATACATGCTTATCAACGACGACAACATGAATGATGTAGGAACTCAACGCGTGTTTCTTGTACGCTCTATCTTCTGCGTCGTATGGGTAATATGCGCGTTTTGGTACATCAAAGACATCTACATCATTCCATATGCGACCCGAGAAAATGGCTTTCGATTATCCCTACTGAGATGGCTTATCACCTTCTGCATATGCACCTGCATGGCTATCACAATAACACACGCAGGCTCAATCAAAGAACTCATCTCCACCTGCACTATCTTTGTATGCCCATGCTTTGCACTGATGGGCAGCTATGACTACGCACGATTGTATGGCGAGAAACAAGAGACCGTATGGTTCTTGATAGCCACCATGCTGGTATGCGTGTTTGCCTATTTCAAGATTTATAATCTGTACAATGTATTGGGCGAACAAGGACACTTTGCTGTAGCTTACTATCCGCTGTATTTCCTACCCGTTGTGTTGGTATGCGACAAGAAATGGGTACGATACGCAATCATAGCTATCGTTTCCATTGTTATCTTCACCTCTATCAAACGAGGTGGTCTGTTGGCATTGTTCATGGGCGTCAGTGCATTTATTGTCATACATCAATACATCAAGCAAGAGAAAAGTCTATTTATCTTCCGCACCGTAATGATTCTATTGGTAGCACTTGTATTAGGATACATCGGAATTGTTTATTTTGGCGACGCATTATTGGAACGCATGTTGAATACGGAAGACACGACAGGTTCGGGTCGTACGGAGATTTGGAAATCACTCTACACCAATCTGCGCCATCAAAGCATCTACAAATGGGTGGTCGGCAATGGTCACTTGACCACCATGCGCGACTCGTATCGAAACCTTTCGGCACACAACGATTTTTTGGAGGTAGCATACAATTACGGTGGTATCAATATCTTCCTCTACTTGGGCTTTTTCTTCTCACTAATCGCTTATACCCTACGGGCTATCAAACAACGCTCAAAATACGCACCCCATTTGGCGATGTCAGTATCCATTTACTTTATATTAAGCATGTTATCTATCATTATCCTATCTCATACTTTTACACTATCGTTGATTAACACGGCTTTGCTGATAGGATGGAACGAATATGAATCCCACAAATAAGAAACAATTGCCAATCCAACTACTACAATATGAAAATAGGAATTCTCACATACCATCGTGCACATAATTATGGTGCAATGCTGCAAGCATACGCATTGCGACGCGTCCTGCGCGACATGCAACACGATGTAGATTTCATCGACTATTGGCCCAAGGAGCATCAAGAGCAATATGCATTGATACGCCCATTACGCGGACAATCATTAGGCAAACGAATCATTGCGTTCCTTGCAGGTACACTCACCCTCGCAAAACGCTATCGACGCATACGACATTTTGAGCGTTTTGCATCGCAACACCTGTGTGTACCAACGAGCGTGCAATACACCCATCAAGAACAAACCATCAAGGAGCAATACGATTGTGTTGTTGTGGGTAGCGACCAGATATGGCGCAACAAAGAATCCAATGGCAAACATATTGGCTTTGACCCTGTATATTTTGGTCAAAACCTTCCTGAGCATACTCGTTGCATCAGTTATGCAGCCAGCATGGGAATCATTGACCTACACGAACACGACTTAGCAACACTGCAACAATACCTCAATCGTTTCGACACAATTTTAGTACGCGAGAATAGTCTCAAAACATTGATTAACCAACTCAACCTACCAGCAGAAGTGGTATTAGACCCAACGCTGCTACTCACACAAGAAGCATGGAATGCGTTGCTACCTACAACGCCTTATCGCACAAAACAATATGTCTTGTATTATGAGCTACTTCCATCACCCAGCGCATTAGCATTTGCACGCGAACAAGCACACGCCATGCAATGCGACTTATTAGTAATGGACGCAGTAATACACACCATCCCTCGTTCAGGACATATATCCGCAGCTTCACCCATCGAGTTTCTACATGCCATTCGCGATGCTAAATATATCGTAGCAACCTCTTTTCACGGAACCGCTTTTTCGGTCATCTTTGAAAAGCAATTCATCACCATAGGTCTGCACGCCAATGCTGATCGTGTGAAAACGCTATTGAAGCATCTTCACATAGAAGACCACTATCAACCTACACCAACAATCGCTTCAACGATAGATTATGCAACGGTAACTCCCCTTTTGGCAGCTATGCGACAACAATCGCTGCAACGATTAACCGCTGCTATTCATTCAAAGAGTAACAGTAACTACCCCACAGCATGAAGATTGCCTATCTGCTACATACCACATCCTTGACCGATGGTTCAACCAAAGCGTTTCTTCACCTCATCAACCAAGTGAAGAAGACTGGTATAGAGCCATTGGTTATTCTGCCCAATAAACAGGCATTATACCAACACTTACACGCACAGCAGATACCTTGTGTAGCGCTGCGACATGGCATGCGCCCTGCCACCTACCCTCCTTACAAGACCATAGCAGATAAAATCCTATTCCTGCCTCGCCTTTTAGGACGATTGGCAATCAACGCCTTGGCTACGATACAGAGTTACATGATTGTTCGTCGGTTTCATCCTGATATTATTCATACCAACACTGGCGTGGTATCCATAGGCTATCATGTAGCTCGTTGGCTTCACATTCCGCATGTTTGGCATCTGCGCGAATATGGAGCATGGGAGTTCCACACCTATCCATATCCATCGTTGTGCGCGCAACAAAAACGCTTTCAAAAACACAACTCTTACACCATTGCTATCACCAAAGCATTGCAGCAATACTACGGACTGGAAGATATATCCAGCTCTCAAGTGATATACGATGGCGTGATGCCAGCAGCAGCCGCTGCGTATGAAAGCAACAAGGAGAAGTATCTCCTCTTTGCGGGCGCTTTCAGCGATGTAAAAGGCATACTTCCGTTCATTGATGCATATGCAGCATATGCAAAGCAGTGTCCAGTAGCCCTGCCATTGTGGATTGCAGGAGCTGGTCCCGACAACTATACACAGAAGATAAAAGACAAAATCGGATACTATCAACTGGAGAACCAAATCCGCCTGCTGGGTATGCGCAGCGATATGGATGATTTATACAAAAAAGCAACAGCACTTATTGTACCATCTCTCTTTGAAGGTTTTGGGTTTATCACAGCCGAAGCTATGTTTAACGGATGTCTTGTGATAGGACATGATGTGGCGGGAACCAAAGAGCAATTCGACAACGGCAAGCACCTGACAGGCGAAGAAATTGCACTTAGATACAACACACCAGAGCAACTCATACAACATCTCATGCAATTGACCCATGCCACCAGCACAACATACGAGCCCATGATTCAGCGTGGACAAACCACTGTCATGCAACTATACACAACAGAAGTTCATCTTCAACAAATACTCACTTTGTACAACACGATTGTAAGCAATAAATAGTTATGAATAATCAATCAAAAAAGAAAGCACGCGTTATCGCATTTTATTTGCCCCAATTTCACCCCATAGCAGAAAATGATCAAGTATGGGGTAAAGGTTTTACCGAATGGGTGAGTGTGGCACAAGCCAAACCCCTCTTCCGTGGACACTACCAACCCAAAATCCCAGCTGACTTGGGCTTCTATGATTTACGCTTGCCTGAAACCCGCGAACAACAAGCACAATTAGCTCGTGAAGCAGGCGTAGAAGGATTTTGCTACTGGCACTATTGGTTGGGCAATGGCAAACAATTGTTGCAACGCCCTTTTGAAGAAGTCTTGCATACAGGAAAACCAGACTTCCCATTTTGTTTGGCATGGGCCAACCATGACTGGACAACCAAAACTTGGCAACGAGGAAAAGGTAAAATGGCAAGTCAAACGATGATTGCCAAACAAGAATACCCTGGAGATACCGACTATATAGCGCATTTTCAATACTTATTACCAGCATTCAAGGACAAACGCTATATCACCGTTGATGGCAAACCATTGTTTTTGATTTACGATGCCTATAACTTCCAAGATGTAACGCACTTTATGGAATTATGGCGTCAATTAGCAAAGGAAAATGGATTGAAAGGTATCTATTTCGTAGCAGTTACCAATAACACATCAACCATTTTACGCAAGCCCGATGGTAGCATATTGCGTACAATGCCCAATGTGGAAAGTAGTGCAGAAGTCTTTAACAATCTCTTGGCACTCGGATTCGACGGCATCAACTCGTTTGGCAAATCCCGCGGAGAAATGCTTTACATAGGCAAATATCGCAGAGTATGGCAAAAAGCAATCCGATCTGTATTTCATTTTATATCCAGCGTACGATTTGACTATCCAAAGACTGTAAAACACTTCTTTGCACCCGAAGACAAATGGGATAATGTATTTCCATCCATCATGCCCCAATGGGATCGCTCGCCTCGCGCAGGAAACTACGACGGAATCTATATTCACGCTACACCAGAGAATTTCCAAACACATATCAAACAAGCATTAGAACATATCAACCATAAAGAAGACGAACATAAGATTCTATTCCTTCGCTCATGGAACGAATGGGGAGAAGGTAACTATGTAGAACCAGATATGAAATATGGACATGGTTTCCTCGATGCTCTAAAAAATTGCTTGTCTTAAACGCCTTTACAATGCAGCAAATGACGCTCGAAGTTCTTATCTCATGTATGCATCAATCGGATTGGAGTATTATTCAACGAAGTAATATTCAAACCGATGTACTCATTATTAATCAATGTGATAGAGATGCCGTAGAAGAATATAGTTTTCCCAATCAATTGGGTAAAATATGCCATGCCCGCATGATTCACACTACCACACGCGGACTATCTCGCAGTAGAAATATGGCATTAAGATATGCAACGGGAGATATTTGCGTGTTTTGTGATGATGACGAAATTTTCGAATCTGATTATGAGCAAACTATCCTAAATGCTTTTCAAACCCATGTGGACTTTACCATTATTGCATTTAAATTGAATTATGACCGCAAAAAATGCCCTACCAAAACTCGTACATACAACCGATTTACATCAGGCAGTTTGAGCAGTGCGCAAATAGCTTTCAGAAGACAAGACATCATAGCTACGAGCATATTGTTTGACGAGAAAATGGGAAGTGGCACGGGCAATGGAGGAGGCGAGGAATGTAAATGGATGTACCAATTGCTATCCAAAAGAGAAGTAAAAGCCATGTATGTACCAATGCTAATAGCCACTGTTCAATCAGGAAATAGCATGTGGTTTCATGGGTATAATAAGCAATTTTTCATCAATCAAGGTTGGAAATCACGACGAATTTATGGAAGGATATTAGGGCTTGTATATATCTTCTATAATATTATTGCACATCAAAAACTATATACCCAATATTGTTCAAATATAGATATTATACATTACATGCTTACAGGCTATATGCAAAAGCGATAGAAATAAGATGAAAGACTACGGCTTAGTATCAATCATTACTCCATCATGGAATTGCGGCAAGTTTGTGGAAGAAACACTACAGAGTATTCTTGCACAGACATATGCCCATTGGGAATTACTCTTCCAAGATGATTGCTCCACAGACAATACGAAACAGATAGTTCTTGCATATGCAGAAAAAGATGCACGCATCAAGTATGCATGCAACCCACAAAATAGCGGTGCTGCCATCACACGCAACAACGCCCTCAAAAGAGCAAAGGGCAAATGGATTGCTTTCTTGGATTCAGATGACCTGTGGTTGCCCAATAAGTTGGAAGAGCAGTTGAAATTCATGGTGGATAATAATTATGCTTTTTCATACACCAATTATAGTGAAATTAACGAGCAATCGCATGAGTTAGGAAAAATCATAACGGGTCCTAAGCACATTACCAAATATGGAATGTATGCATATTGCTGGCCAGGTTGTTTGACCGTGATGTATAATCAAGAAATAGTTGGAAACATTCAAATCAAGCATATCGAAAAGAACAATGATTATGCCCTATGGCTTAAAGTGATTCAATATGCAGATTGTCATCTACTTGACAAGACTCTTGCTAAATATCGTAAGCGCACAGGTTCAATTAGTAACCACTCGTATGTCCAACTTATCAAATGGCATTATCGATTATTTCATGAGAGTGAACAAAGAAACATGTTGCTTTCTACGGTACTCACAATCGGAAATCTAATTTTTGGCACACTAAAAAAGATACTTTACATCAAGAACATATGAACCCATTAAACCAATATAAATTATACAAAGGCATATGGCTATCCGATAAGGAACATTTAGAGTCAGAGCTGTCCAAAGAAAATTGCAAATCATTACTATCTCATGGTGGTTTTTGTGTGCGTAATACATTTAACTTTGACACACACGAAAAAACATCATTTTGGTATATTATCAAAGATTCTTTCGAAGAAATAGAACTTTTATCAGCAAACACGCGTGCGCATATTAGAAAGGCATTACGCACATACGATATTCGCACCATTACTACACAAGAATTTATTGACTTCGCATACCCTGTATTCGTCAGTGCACAACAATCGTATAAAGTCAAATGTAATGTCATTACACAGGATGAATTTGTAAGTCTTGCTGATTCTATCAAAGAAAATAAGCACAACGAACTTTGGGGAGTTTTTATAAAAAACACCAATGAAATGGTAGCGCTCTCTATTAATACCATCAACGAAGTAAGTTGCAATTACAATACACTCAAATGCAAATACGAAGCATTACATAATAGTACCTATCCTTATTTTGGATTATTTTATGAAATGAATAAACATTATCTACAAGAACGCAAATTAAAATATGTAAATGACGGAAGTAGATCTATCACCAACCACTCTAACATACAACCATTCTTGATTGATAAGTTCAAATTTAGAAAAGCGTATTGCAATATCAAAATATACTATCAATGGTGGCTAAAACCAATTATTACAATATTATACCCATTTAGGAATATTATTCCCATTGCTAAAATACAAAGTCTTCTCAATATGGAAGCAATGGCAAGGGGTGAGATATAATTAAACAACGAAGAAACTAACCTATATTTATGTATTTGTATTATAAGAACTCGAAGAGTAAAACGCAAATCCCCAATAGTTTACATGTCACATTTCGTAAAACTATTCCAACAAAGTTAAATCCGCTTTGGCTATACTGGCGGTTTATTAGCTGGTTAAAAGGAGATGCTTTTTATGAATATCAAGCATTACTCCGTGAGGAAATTGTGTGTACCGCATATGTAGTTCCAAAAAATATCAAATTTCCTTTTATCCCTAACAACGGCTATCATATCGGACCGTGTTACACCAAACCCGAGTATCGAGGCAAAGGTTTGTACCCTCTATTACTACAACATATCATGGAAGAAAATCCTGATAGAGAATATTATATGATTATCAAAGATACAAATATACCTTCTATAAAAGGTGTACAAAAAGTAGGATTTCAAGAGTTTGCCAAAGGTCAAAAAAATTTATTACAGCAATGGGTCATATCGTAAAATATTTGTTTGATAGAATAGTAGCATTCTTAGGTCTCATTTGTTTCTCTCCCGTTTTTGTGGTAGTTGCCATACTGATAAAGAAACAAATGCCTGGCCCCGTATTATTTGTACAACAACGCGTTGGAAAAAATGGAAAGCTATTCAATTGCCATAAGTTTCGCACGATGACTATTAATCATGGAGGTTCATCCATATCCATCGCTGGCGAGAATCGAATCACTCCATTAGGAGCAAAACTCCGTCAATATAAGATAGACGAATTGCCTGGGTTATGGGATGTATTTATCGGCAACATGAGTTTCGTTGGACCACGCCCCGATGTACCGGGTTATGCCGATTGTTTGAAAGGCAACGATAGACGCATACTGCTATTGCGTCCGGGTATCACAGGCCCCGCCAGCTTGAAATATCGCGATGAAGAGTATCTATTGGCGCAACAAGCAAACCCAAAAGAATATAATGATACAGTGATATACCCAGACAAAGTACGATTGAATCTGTATTACTTGGATCATTACTCTTTTTGGGATGATATACATATGATTTTTGCCACAATTTTAGGTAAACATATGTCCTATGCAGGAGAAATAATTTAAACATTTGCATGTAAATTTGTAGATTTGCAAAAAAAGTAGTACCTTTGTAGGCTGATATCAAAATTTTGATTAGAATGAATCAAGAACGCAAAATGATTTACCTATGTCTGGCACATATGTCGGATGAAGGATGGGAACAAAAATATATCAAAGAGGCATTTGATACCAATTGGGTAGTACCCTTGGGACCAAATGTAAATGCTTTTGAAGAAGACCTAAAACAATTTGTTGGCAAGGATTGTCATGGACAAGCACGAGAAGTGGTAGCACTATCTGCAGGAACTGCCGCCATACATTTGGCACTGATTGCTTGTGGGGTCAAAGCTGGTGATGAAGTCTGCGTACAGTCCTTCACATTCTGTGCATCTTCCCACCCTATTACCTATTTGGGTGCAACACCTGTATTTATTGACTCCGAGCGCGACACTTGGAATATGGACCCCGCTTTGCTGGAAGAAGCCATATTGGATCGCATCGCTAAAACAGGTAAAAAGCCTAAAGCAATCATCCCTGTAGCATTATATGGTATGCCATACGACTGCGAGAAAATCATGGCTATAGCCGAGAAATACGATATTCCTATGATTGAAGACGCAGCAGAAGGATTTGGTTCCAAATACAAAGGGCAAGTATTAGGAACTTTTGGGCGCTATGGCGTGTTGTCCTTCAATGGCAATAAGATGATTACCACCTCTGGCGGTGGTGCTTTGGTTTGCGAAAATGCCGAACTGAAAAATAAAATTATGTGGTATGCTACACAAGCACGCGAGGCATATCCTTACTACCAACACGAAGAAGTGGGATACAACTATCGTATGTCCAATATTTGCGCAGGTATTGGTCGCGGACAAATGACTATTGCTAATGACCACATAGCTCATCATAAACATATACAAGCATTATACGAAGAATTGCTGGCAGATGTAGCAGGGGTAAAACTACACAAAGCCCCATCCGAAGACTACGACTCCAATTATTGGTTATGTACCATTGAGTTAGACCCTTCGTTGCAAATCAAAGGACAAAAGAATGCTTATAAGGAAGTTATCCAAAGTGCAGTTGGTGGTGCCGCAGGCGTTATTCATGCAGTGGATACTGCTGTAACCGACTGCCAACCCAACGACAATGTGGAGGCATTACGAATGTATCTATGGGAAGCTAAGATTGAAGCACGCCCAGTATGGAAACCCATGCACAAGCAACCTGTATATAAAAATGCGCCCGCGTATGTGAATGGCGTTAGTGAAGATATTTTCAAAATTGGCATGTGCCTACCCGCAGGTCCCTATGTGACCGATGAGGATGTACACTATATCGTAAATACTATCAAAGCAGCAATAGAAAAAGTATGAAATCACGCACCGACATATTAAAATCAGATATATTTTCGCATTGGACAAACCTATCCTATTTGCCTCGTTGGGGTGTATTGCTATTGGACTTACTGATTGTCTTCATTGCCTTCATCATCAGTTTTGCCATTGGCAATCGTTTGTTTACCTATGGAACAACAGATTTGCTGATGCCAATATGGCTACAATGTGCGATTGTAATGGCATTACAGACATTGTTTTTCTGGGTATTTCATACCTATTCAGGCATCTTGCGCTATTCTACATTCATTGATACAATCAAAGTATCTTTATCTGTAGGTGCTACGGGTTTGGTATCAATCCTGATAAATATCATAATCAAACTGACATCTATTCCAGTTAGCCATCCCTTCTTGACTACCGTATTAATCATATATATATTCGTGGCTGCTACACTATTATTTGCTTGGCGAGTCACAATTAAAACCGTTTTTGAATACATATCTCATCATAAATCCAATGTACAAAAAGTACTTATCTATGGTGTACAATCAGCAGGACTATCTATCGCAAAAATGCTACAATCCAACATGGATAGCCCATATCGCCCCGTCGGTTTTATCGCCGATGATTGCGATTTGACGCAGCATAATATGTTAGGACTTAATGTATATCGCCGTGATGAGAACTTATTACATATCATCAAAGAAAAGCATATAGATAGCATCATCGTATCGCCTATCAAGATGAAAAACATTAATCCAATGCGCGATTTGACAATGTTTCTTGATAATAATATTCGCGTACTCACCACTCCATATTTTACTAATTTTTCGGTTGAAAAAGAGGAGCAGAATATAGCTCAACGCATTGGTCGCATCGAATCAATCAAAGTAGAAGATTTGCTGGATAGACCCACTATTCACTTAAACAATGAGCATATTGGTAATCTACTTCGTTCAAAAACAGTGATGATTACGGGTGCTGCTGGTAGCATTGGTAGCGAAATTGTACGACAAGTCGCACAACAACATCCCCATGCTATAGTATTAGTAGAAATGGCAGAGTCACCCCTGCATGATTTATTTGTAGAACTTCGTCCACAATTCCCTGAAATCCAAATCATTCACACCATTGCCGATGTACGCAATATGGATATGATTGAACCTATATTCAAGGAATATCAACCCGAAATTGTATTCCATGCCGCAGCATACAAGCATGTGCCTCTCATGGAGGATTATCCAGCACAAGCAGTCTTGGCAAATGTGCTTGGAACAAAAAATGTCGCGGATATGGCAGTGAAGTATGGCACTAAAAGATTTGTCATGATCTCTACGGACAAAGCTGTTAATCCAACCAATGTCATGGGAGCATCCAAACGCATAGCGGAAATATATGTACAATCATTGTTCTTGAAGCTATCCAAAGAGAATAATAGATGTACCAAATTTATCACTACGCGTTTTGGTAATGTATTAGGTAGCAATGGCTCTGTGGTTCCTTATTTCAAAAAACAAATTGCACAAGGTGGACCTGTAACTGTCACACACCCTGATATTATCCGTTATTTTATGACCATTCCCGAAGCAAGTAGCCTCGTTTTAGAGGCCGCAACATTGGGTTTGGGCGGAGAAATATTTATCTTTGATATGGGACAACCTGTGAAAATTTCGGATCTGGCAAAGAATATGATTCGCCTTGCAGGTTTTGTACCTGGAAAAGATATTGAAATCATATATACAGGTCTGCGACCTGGAGAAAAATTGTATGAAGAATTACTCAACCAAAAAGAGTTAACGATTCCTACATCACACGAAAAGATTCTTGTTGCTAAAGTACGAGAATATGATTACGATGTCGTATCTGTTCTAATTGATAAACTCATTCATAGCGCACAAGAAGGCAAAACATTCCCTACCGTACAAATTATGAAAGAAATTGTTCCTGAGTACAAGAGTAAAAACTCTGTGTACGAACAATTGGACAAATAGGATGCAGCGCGCACCCATAATAAATAGAAACTATTTAATGATAAAAGTATAAAGACAAGAATAATATGGCATTCTTCGGATTATTTGGAAAAGAGAAAAAAGAAACCTTGGACAAGGGACTTGAGAAAACGAAAGAATCAGTACTCAGCAAGATTAGTCGTGCCATTGCAGGCAAGAATACTATTGATGATGATGTCCTTGACAACCTTGAGGAAGCACTCATCACCTCCGATGTAGGTGTGGAAACCACACTGCGCATCATTGAACGCCTACAAGAGCGCGTCAAGAAAGACAAATACCTTGGAACCACCGAACTCAACCATATTTTGGTGGATGAAGTGGCTTCCCTATTGGCAGAGAACAATGCCATGCAGGTAATGGATTTTACGGATCCACTGCCTGCTAAACCCTATGTAGTTATGGTAGTAGGCGTTAATGGCGTTGGCAAGACCACCACTATTGGAAAACTGGCACATCAATACAAACAGGCGGGAAAGAAAGTCTATTTGGGTGCTGCCGACACTTTCCGCGCAGCCGCTGTGGAGCAACTTTGTATTTGGGGCGAACGCGTGGGAGTACCTGTCATTAAACAACAACAAGGATCCGATCCTGCGAGTGTAGCGTTTGACACACTGCAGAGCGCAAAAGCGAATGATGCAGATGTAGTACTGATTGATACTGCGGGACGCTTGCATAATAAAGTAAACCTCATGAACGAGCTGACGAAAATCAAGAATGTGATGCAGAAAGTAGTGCCTGATGCACCACATGATGTAATGCTCGTCTTAGATGGAAGTACAGGACAAAATGCTTTTGAACAAGCCAAACAATTCACCAAAGCCACACAAGTTAGTTCATTGGCAATCACCAAATTGGACGGAACTGCAAAAGGCGGTGTAGTCATCGGCATCAGCGACCAATTCAAGATTCCAGTACGATACATCGGACTGGGAGAACAAATGACCGACCTACAAGTATTTAATAGAGAAGAGTTTGTGAAATCCCTATTGCAAATAGGATAATAACTTCACAGATATATCGCAGAGATTTATTATTCTGCCAAATAGGCTGCAAAACTACTACGATAGGTTTGCAGCCATTCTTTTGCTATCTCATCATATGCCCGCAAGAATTGCTCATCACTCATTTGTCCATTCTTCCATTGCTGATACAATGGAGAAAAAGAAGCTTCTATTGCTTTTTCCACTCGTTGGGTACAATTCAGCAAAGAAGGAGCTATATCTGTTCCGCGCAATATATGCTGTATGTTCACATAGCGTTTGCCATTGCTTATACGCAATGGGAATACCCATTGATCTTTAATTTGCAACGAAAGATCACACATCTCACTATGCAAACCATCTCCCTCTTGTGCATGCTCATCACGCGCCAACATATAGTGCGGAACATGCCACTTATCCAACACCAATGGTACTGCTACCGCACAAGCAGGATAACCTAATGCTGTCCACATAATGGTCTTGCGAGCTTCTTTTGGGGTAGATACCCCCTCAAATACCACTACGGCTGAAGTGATACGGCGTGGAATAAAATCTTGATCCACGGTATATTCAGGTGCATTTACACTATCAAAATCAATATCCAACAACTCATGACGATACTGGCGAGAAAAGAGGTTTAAGGCTTCTGTCGCACTCATTTGATGATTGGCATTAAAAGCTCCCCCCATAATAGCTGTAGCTGTTATATAACGCTCCCACCCCTCATAATCCTCATAACGACCTGCAAAACTAAAATTTGTTACCACACGATACCCTTTCACTTCTTTATTAACATCATACTTTATCCAATTGTGGTTATTTATTTCATAATATGCAGCACCACCCATAGCATCTATTAACCCAAAATTAGCTTCGACTCCCCATGGTTTTGGATATTTGCTAAGCCAACATTCAAAGTCCTGTAAAGAAGCACAATTCGATAAAACATGATACATCATTTCTCCCTCTCTATCCATTTGGCACGCTAAGGTATCCTCACGCAAATTATAAGAAGCCGTATTCATGATGCACAAACCAGCTTCATTCATTCCTGCCCATACTTCTCCATCTAAAGAAGAAGCATTTACCAAACCAATAAAATCATATATTGCACCATCAAAATAGTTAATTCGATTATTCAACTCATCCGTGTCACGGTGCTTGAACATCATAGGGCGTCCTGTAGGCGTCGCATTTCCACTGATTATAAACGATGTGCATGCCCAAGAAGTAGATAGGTAGCACAAAAGGGATAAGAAAACACAAAATCTCTTCATAATATTAAATTTTGGCACAAAATTACAATAAAAATTGCATATTTGCAAATTATCACAAAAAAACAGACGGGCGAACTAACATTCCCGTCTGTTTCCTTCTGTTATAGCGTTAATTTCTCAACCACCACACTTGCTATAGCCACACTCTCGGCAGTGCATACATCCCTCTTCAAAGATTAGCGCATTACCGCAATTAGGACATACTTGACCTTGTACTACTGTACCATCTTGTATATACTTTTTCAAAGCACGCTCAACACCCACCTTCCATGAGTTAATGGTTTCTGAGTCCATCTGAAGCGAACTAATCATCTTGATAACCTGGTCAATTGGCATACCATAGCGCAAGACACCAGAGATAAGTTTTGCATAGTTCCAGAACTCCTTGTCGAACTTATAACTCAAGCCCTCCATAGTAGTCTTGAAACCGCGTGAGTTGACAAATTGGAAATCATAACGCTTAGTACCATCCTCTTGCACTACGCGGATAATCTTACCCTTAGTCACTGATTTTGGTAACAAAATACCTTCCTCGTCATCAGCAAGACCAGTGAAAATCTCATAAGGTACACCCTCTTTCAAACCTACAAAAGCAATCCATTTATCTTTGTTGTTTTGGAATCGAACTACATCGCACTCCAATTCAGCAGGGCGCACACGCACTTTATTATCAAAGCAAACGCAGTTCTTCTCCTCTTTCTTAGATACTTCTTTCTTCTTCTCTTTTATTCCTTCAAGTACACCTGTTCTCGATCCATCGCGATAAACAGTACATCCCTTACAACCACATCGCCAAGCTTCTTCATAGAGTTTGCCTACAAGTTCTTCGCTGACATCGTTTGGTAGGTTAATCGTCACCGAAATGGAGTGATCCACCCACTTTTGAATAGCACCTTGCATCTGTACTTTCTCTAACCAATCAACATCATTGGCTGTAGCTTTGTAGTAAGGCGACTTCTTCACCAATTCATCCACCTCTTCAATCGTATAACGATGATTTGAATCATAAGTATAACCATTGGCATTCATCCATGTGATAAACTTATGATGGAATACTACATATTCCTCAAAGCTATCCCCCACCTCATCCACTAAATCTACATGAACATTCTTGTCGTTAGGATTTACCTTACGGCGACGACGATATACAGGTTGGAAAACAGGTTCAATACCAGAGGTTGTTTGAGTCATAATACTGGTAGTACCAGTAGGTGCAATAGTCAAACAAGCAATATTGCGACGACCATGTTTTATCATCAAATCGTACAATTCTGGATCTGCCTCTTTTAAGCGTTGGATATATGGATTATTCTCCTCCCGTTTAGCATCATATACATGGAATGCTCCACGCTCTTGCGCCATTTTTACGCTACTGCGATAAGCAGCTAAAGCCAATGTCTTGTGTACTTCCACTGAGAAAGCAGTTGCCTCTGAAGTACCATAGCGCAAACCAAGAGCTGCCAGCATATCTCCTTCTGCTGTAGTTCCAACACCAGTACGACGCCCCTTAGTCGTTTTATCCATAATTTTCTCCCAGAGTTCTCGTTCTGTACGCTTTATAGAATCTGCTTCTGGATCCGAATCAACCTTGTTGAGAATCTTTTCTATCTTTTCTACCTCAAGATCAATAATATCATCCATCATACGCTGAGCGACAGCAACATGCTTCTTAAATAGGTCAAAATCAAACTCCGCCTCTGGTGTAAACGGATTCTTCACATAACTATACAGATTGATTGCCAACAGACGGCAACTATCATATGGACACAAAGGAATCTCACCACAAGGGTTTGTACTCACGGTTCTATATCCAAGGTCGGCATAGCAATCAGGTACTGACTCACGAGTAATTGTATCCCAAAAGAGTACACCTGGCTCGGCAGATTTCCAAGCATTATGAATAACCTTCTTCCAAAGTTTAGCAGCATCAACCTCCTTCGTATATATTGGCGTATTCGAGTCTATAGGATATTGTTGGGTGTACATCTCGCCATTGATGGCTGCACGCATAAAATCATCGTGCATTTTCACAGACACATTGGCACCAGTCACCTTGCCCGAATCCATCTTCGCATCAATAAAAGCCTCGCTATCTGGATGTTTTACACTAACACTAAGCATCAACGCACCACGACGCCCATCTTGTGCAACCTCACGAGTAGAGTTGCTATAGCGTTCCATGAATGGAACAAGACCTGTAGAAGTGAGCGCAGAGTTCTTCACTGGACTACCCGTAGGACGAATGTGACTCAAGTCATGACCAACTCCACCACGACGCTTCATGAGTTGTACCTGCTCCTCATCAATTTGAATAATAGCACCATAACTATCTGCACTACCATCTTGACCAATTACAAAACAATTACTCAAACTTGCAACTTGATAGTCGTTGCCAATACCAGTCATTGGACTACCAGCTGGCACTATGTACTTGAAGTCTTTGAGTAATTCAAACAACTCTGCCTCTGACATAGGATTAGCATACTTTTTTTCAATACGCGCAATCTCACTTGCAAGACGAAGGTGCATATCATCTGGAGTTTGTTCATAGAGGTTACCATACGAATCTTTCAACGCATACTTAGTGCTCCACACGCGCGCAGCCAATTCGTCACCTTTGAAGTACTCCACAGAAGCTAATTCAGCTTCCTTTTGTGTGTAAATTTTCTTTTCCATGATAATTTATAGTATTTCTCTTATTTTCAATTAATTAAGAAAATCCGCCTTTACAATAGGCAGAAAATCGGTTGCAAAGGTACAACTTATTTATGGAATGTGCAAGTTTTTTGAAATAAAAAGTTTTCAACAGACACACAAAGTTTTCCAAAATAAAAATGCAAATCACTCACAACAAGCGACTTGCATTTTTCAAAAACAGTAAAAGTTTCCCTTTTTGAGAAAGTTATCAACAAGTTAGATTATCAATAATAGATACTCGAGCACTACAACAAGTAGTTCCATTTTCATCCACTTGTTGATATTGTATAGCTTGTGGAGTTTTCAAAAAACGAGTAAACATCCTATCTCCCTGATATAATTCTTTCTGATAATTGATATCTAATCGAAAAGGATGAGTGCCGTCCATTTGTACTGCATTTATCATCCATTCCAGATATTTGCAAGAATTACAATGGCGATTATAATCTACATCTGAATATTGTATTTCGTGTAAGATTTCGCCCGCTTGTATGGCTTCGATTATTGTTTCCAAGTCATCCAAATTAATAGGTCGCATACGCGGTGCTCGTGCCATATTGAGTATTTCACCATCAATCGCACCATCAAACATCGGAGTATCAAAAATATTGACAATCTCGCGTGTGTCTAAACTTAATACAGCCCACACCGTTTTAGCACAACCAATCAGTTTCTCCGAGCCATCTGCTTGTGGTTGATAAATTCGGAAATCACGAACAGAAAGCATATGCGCATTACGCTCAATCCATGTTTCAACAATCATTTGCTCTCCATGCTTTGGAAGATAGAGCATTTCAATATTAGCATGAGTGATAATCCATGTATAATTCATTGGCAGAAGTGCAGGAATACCTATTCCCATTTCATCTGCCACTTTACCTGCCACATTGAGCAAATAATTTTCCATTGAATACAGACGCAGACGACGCGAAGCATCTACATCTTGATACGGCACAATAATGGTATGTCTGTACTTCATAATTTTATTCAATATTACTCCTTAATAGGGAATACACCCGTAGGACGCTGAATAGTATATTTGGTCATCTCCTGATTAGAACGAAAACCAACACCTTTAATAATTGAATTTTCGCGAGTAATAACTATTGATGAGTCAGAATATACAGATTCTGTTTTTTGATCCCAATATAGTAAAGGCGTTTCGAAGCGTTCTCCTTCCACATTCATTGCTTGGACATTTCCAATCAATGTCCAACGCTGGGCAGGTTCATTATAATACGCATAATCAGCCTCTATTGTAGCATCTGCCTCCAAGTCCAAATTGAACTTTTCCAAATATATTCCATTTGGAAATTCCCAATAAGGAGTATCAGCTTTATCGAAGATTAACCACTTATGTGCTTTTATACGATAGCGCGTGATACCAGAATCCGATATCAAGGTATTTACATCTATGCCTTCTAATACAGGCATAGCCTTTCGGTCTGCCACAGCAGCAGCTCGATGTTTTACATCTGTGTTGCGACAGGCAACGAGCAATACACATAGCAATACCGAGAGAACCAATCGTATCTTGATTCTCTCGGTTTTAACTATTTTTTTGAATTTTGTCAATTAATTAAACTTCCTTAATGATTACTCTTTTTTCGCGCGACAAGTAGTAGTCTTATTTACCCAACCACCTACGCGGAAAGATGTGCCTTCGTTCAAGTCGCGATGGAAGAAGATATCTTCTTTGCTTGGGAAATACTGAGCATAGGTAGCTATCAACTTATTCGCATCGCTTGCGCAAGAAGTATCTACTGCTTTTGCCTTGTTAAACATATCACATGCTACCCAATATACTGAGCGTGCCAAAATAGGATCATCATAAATTTTCGCACTTGCATAGCACAGACCGATCAACAAATAGCAACGACCATCCTCTGGCTCAATAGCCAATGCTTGTTCGGCAGAAGAAACACCTTGTTGATAATTTCCAAGAGATACATAAATGTTAGCAATACGATAGAGATAATCTGCCTTATCTTCATTTTCTGTTGCTAACTCCAATGCTTGTTTGTAATATGTCAAAGCACCTTCAAAATCGCCTTTCTTGATAGACATTTGACCACAACCAGCAGCAGACTCACTCGTAGGTTGTAATTTATGCGCACTCTCAGCAGCTGCAAAATACACATCACTCTCGGTACAACCAAGACGACGATACAGTTTCATGATTGAACTGAGCTTATCCAAATCGCCTGTACTTTCAGCTACTACACTTGCATACATCTGATCCATCTGACCGCAGTCAGCTGCACCAGAAGCTGCATACAATCGATCTACATATGCCTTTTGCTCATTCGCAGCAGCAGAGTTCTTTCCTCCTTTAGCAACAATAGCATCCATCAGCCCTGCGACTTTCTGATAATCAGCCAAGAATTGGTCGCCATATTGATCTGGATTGCTTTTGTAGATATTATAGCTTACCTCTACTAATTTGCGTAATACAGTGATTTGTGCATTCTCGCCCATACCCTCTACTGATTGCTTCAAGCATTCATATGCTTTGAGACCCAATTCATCTTCTGGATAGTAGGTCAAATAGTCCAAGCCCTTCAATCCCAGTACATATGCATCTGGATACTTAGGGTCATCAAAGAAATTGATACGCTCATCGTGTAATTTCATAATCATCTCACGCCATTGGTTCTTCTCCTCTGGAGTTTGAGCGTTGTTCCATTTGTATTCCAAAATCTTGTTGCCATCCGTAAAAATGGTTTTATTGAAGTCAGGACGGCTTTGATATAGCTTACTCCAGTTCTCGTAAGCATCATCATATTGCTCTGCCTTCACCGACTCGTGACTCAATGAAAGCAACATTAAGCACTCTTCATCATCAAGTGCCTCTACTACAGGTGCAACCACCTCTTCTACATTTTTACCTTTTTTAGCTTTCTTTTGTGCAAAGCCTGCCATAGGAATCGCTATGCACAATGCGAATAATAATACTTTTTTCATGTTCTTTTTTATTATTGTTATATTGTTTATCACATTTTTGGTTCGTTAAAGTTTGCGCTTAAAGAACCAGTTTTCCGCAATCGCAGCATTCACCACTAATCGCAAAGAATTTTCACTAAGTTTATCGCCGCCGATTGCACCACGATGTACATATTCAAATGTAGTGTTAATGATGGTACCTATAGTACGAAGTGGGAAACCCAAACCCGCAGAAACACCTATCTCTGGCATTTCTGTCATCATAGAATACGAAGTTGTGTAATTGGCACCTACCCTCCAATATATACGATGCGCATAGTTTCTACTCGTTGGATCATGGCGATACTCTACTCCTGCTGCCCAACGCTGACGCATTTTCAAAACCTCTTGTTGGTCAAAATACTTTGCTGTTGTCCAATCTTGACACTGATAATCTACCGCCACCGTTAAACGATTGGCGTAGGTATAACTCAAACCTGCGCCATACATCATTGGCATCTCAAAACAATCATTTAATTCTGCAACTGTATCATTAGTCGTTGTCTCCACCTGCGTATATTCACTTCTTGAAAAACGCTGCTTATTCTCAAAGATAGCACCTAATATGATTGTATGTTTACCAAAGGTGTGAAATACCTGCGCTCCATATCGGAAACGCAAACTATTGATAGATAAATAATCCGTTTGCGATGCTCCCCTCACATCTGCTTCTGTAAAACTCTGTGTTCGCGATTTAGTCAGGCTACCAAACATATAGTACATATTAGCACCTAATGCCACCCAATTACATATATTAAAACTCAAACCGCCATACACTTGCGTAAAACCACCCGCACCAGCATAAGTATGCGTATAGTGATAATCCGAATTGATTGAATCTGATAGCGAAAAGTTATAGCCCAATGCAGAATACGGCATAACACCTGCAGAAAAGGCAATATGCTGACGCCATATCGGCAACTGCAATGTCACATATTCCAAGTTTCCATTCAACCGATTGCGTGCGCCATTAATGTCACTATAGTTGGTCCATAAAAACGAACCTGCCATATCAAACATAAATGTCATTGAATCACATGCTGTATAAGAGGCTGGCTGTGCGGGATTGATAGCTTTATTGGAGCGCATACCAACTCCCACTCCACCCATAGCTCTATATGCACCAGGCAGATTGTCGTTCAATTCTCCATAACCAAATCGTGATGATGGCGACGAGGTCGCATTCTGCGCCCACGCTCCTACAGCCATCATAGCTACTACTATTACTATATATCTTTTAAAATTCATAATCCTTTTTATAATCCTTGCCTTTACACTCTACCCCCTCAACTCCAACGAAGCGTCCTCTAAACTACTCAAAATACAATTCAGTCCTATCAACACCAGATGCGGTTCGCCCACTACATCTTTCTGCTTCATCGCATTTAATATATAAGGTGCATGTCCACCCGTCACATAGGTCTTAAATGCTATCTTCTGTTCTTTTAAGCTTCGCATATACCCTTTCACCTCAAACACCAATCCACGCACCACGCCAGCGACCATAGCCTCTTTGGTGTTCTTGCCAAACAATGGCGTTAAGGCATCAGGTTCCACCTCCACTTTCGGAAGTCGCTTGGTCATCTGATTAAGTGCCGTCAGTCGCATCTTGATACCTGGGGCAATATTGCCACCCAAATACCCCTGCTCTGCCGACACGAAATCGTAGGTCACTGCCGAACCTGCATCTATAATCAGCAGATTGGTATTCGGACATAGATGTGCTGCACCTACGGCTGCAGCTATACGGTCATGCCCCAAGGTCTCTGGAGTCTGATAGCAGTTCTTTATCGGTAATAGCGTCAAGTGGTCAAAGAGTACAAATCGTTTCGACAATCGGTTGAGTGCATTAATGACCGCAGGTTCCATATTTGCCACCGATGATACGATGCTATTCGTAATCGGGTACAACGAGAACAATCGTTCCACATCCACACTCGTAAACGAGCGGTACAATAGGTTCTTCACGATAACGCCGTCCTTAAACAGCGCCACTTTCGTCCTCGAATTTCCCTGATCAATACACAAATTCATGCCTCTAACCTCTCACCTTTAACCTCTCGCCTTATAGCCTGTCGATCTGCGAAGCTACGCCTCGTACAAGAAGCGTTTTATACTCTTCTTAGGTGTCTTCTCAAACTCGTGTGTATATATCCTCAACTCGTTAATCTGCTCATATGCAGCCAGTTCGGCATTCACCAACTTGCGATTCTCCTCCATCACTACCTCCAATTGCTCTTGGCTCAGTTTGTCGGCATCTACTGCCTCAAAGTCTGGGCAAACCAAAGCCACCAATCGGGTATCTTTCTGCAACACCAGCGACTCCAACACATACGGCATATTGTTAATCTTAGCCTCAATCTCCTCTGGGTAGATATTCTGTCCACTTGGTCCGAGTAACATCGTTTTGCAACGACCTTTAATATAAATAAAGCCTTCTTCGTCTATCACACCTAAGTCGCCTGTGCGCAACCAGCCGTCCTCGGTAAAGGACTCGGCAGTAGCTTGTTCGTTCTTGTAGTAACCAGCCATCACATTCTCACCACGCACCTGAATCTCTCCCACGCCATCGGCATCTGGATTCGCTATACGGGCATCCATCAGACCTTTCAACACTTGTCCGCAAGATTGTGGACGAAACTCTGTCCAAGGTGTAAAACTGATGAGCGGCGCCGTCTCGGTCATACCATAACCTACAGTTAAAGGGAACTTAATGCGGCGTAAGAATGCTTCTACTTCAGCATTCAATGGTGCACCACCAATGATGATTTGCGAGAACTCGCCACCAAAAGCATTCATCAGTGTCTCACGAATCTTTCCTAACACCACTTGATCCAGCAATGGCACTTTCAGCACCCAACTCACAGGCGCCTTCGATATTTGTGGCTGAATCATCTTCTTGTAAATCTTTTCCAAGATCAATGGCACAGACAGAATAACGGTTGGCTTCACTTCGGCGAAGGCCTTCATCAAGATTTTTGGAGAAGGAGTACGACCAATCAAGTAAGTATGTCCACCCGCTGCTAAGCACGCCAAGAAATCGAACGCGCAACCATACGCATGTGCCAATGGCAAAAACGCCACATGACGGCAACCTGGATAAACCAATTTAGTGGTCAAACCGAAGACAATGTTTCCTGCCAACGCGTTAGCAGGAGTCATCACTCCCTTACTAAATCCCGTTGTACCAGAGGTATAGTTAATAGAAGCCAACTCAGCATTGCTGCGTTCAATGTATTTCACATCATCTTTCGTGAAGCCGTCAGGATATTTCTCAGCAAATAGCTCTTCGATCGTCATCTTGTCCACAGCTTGGGTCTTAGGCAGACCAGCCGTAATCAAATCCATCGTATTCAGCGATATAACCGCTTGCAAGTCTGGCACTTGCTCAACATCAATATTTTCCCATATTTGGTCGGTAATAAACAGCAATTTACTCTCCGAGTGGTTGATGATGTGGATAGCATCGTTGGCTTTGAAGTCTTGCAATATAGGCACAATCACAGCGCCGTAGGTCACCGTAGCCAAGTAGGTAGTTACCCAATTGCTATTATTCTTACCCATTACGGCTATGCGATCGCCCATTTCTATCCCCACACGCTCAAAGAGCAAGTGCAAGTGCGCAATACGCTCTGCCATCTGTCCATAGGTCAAAGTGACAGTTGTGCCAAAGTCGGTCACAGCCTCAAGATCCCAGTTCTTACGAAACGAGTTCTCGTATATCTTAATCAAATTCTCTTCTGGTTTTGTCAACATATTGTTTTGTCTTTATTTTTATCTCTCGAGCGCTCGCTGTGTTGTTGCGAGCGCAATGGTTGTTAGATTGATGTTGTTTATGTTGTTGTTAAAATTATCCCTTCTAATTCTCCACGGGCAATGGCATATCCAATAGACTATCCTCCACCTGTGGTGCTGCTTGTCTTACGGAGATAATCGAGTCCACCACGAATTGGCTCTTTCCACGCCAAGGCAAAGTACCCAAGTAGCGTTTCCAGTGCAATTTGATTTGACGAGTCGAATTATTGTCTATTTGCTGAGCAACTCGCTCATCAACAACGGAAAACTTAAATTCATTCGATTGTATTGTCGAACTTGTATTGTGCGAGTTGTAGCCCGTCTGAATCATCTTTCCCTCATAAGTTTTAAACAGAAATCCCTCGCGTTGCAAATAGTTAATATCTCCTTCATTTGTTCCTTCGCTATATACAAAAAAGAACTTAAAATACACAAAGATGACCAACGCGAGCAACAACACGCTCACAATACTACTGATTATTTTACCTCCTGTATTCATATACTTTCCTTATGAACTTAAAAATTATAAACTTTACACATTTATCCACAAAATGCGTGCAAAGGTACAAAAAAAAATCGGACTATGCAAATCATTATGCATTTTATCCGATTTTTTAATAAATATTTAATTTATTACAGTACTTTGCTTCCCACCAACCTATCATACCTTGCGCCAAATGGTCTGTGGTACACCCAGATAGCGTATTCATTCTCCGTCTGCCAATGCGAACCCTCCAGCGGCAATGCTGTAGCGCCATTCGCAGGGGTTGCCACATAGTACATATAGTCATATCCGCCCTGCTTGAGATACGCATATAGATAGTAGCATTTCTGCTCCGCATCATACTCCATCCTATTCTCTGCTTTATACTGATTACCAAACAGATCACCTCCGACGAACACATGCCCGTCCATCACATATTGCTCCACGGGCAGTACAAAATGCACCCACATATATTCCGCCTCTGTATCTACATAATCCGTCTTCTCGCAATTGACCATCCATTGCCCATTCGCATCCCTTTCGGTTAGGTATGGAAGCCCCTCACGACTTGCATTCTTATTCTTCGTGCCACGCACCTCATCTATATCCAAGAGCGCATGGTATTCTCCTTGCGCATACTGCACCCTATCCACATGATAACCTGCATAATAAGCCGAATAAATATCAAAGTGTCGATACTCATTTCCACCCTCAAAGATCAGTGTTTTCTGGTTCACATAGCGCAGTCGATTGGGCTCTACAAAAGTAGGTTTCTCCAGCACCACATGATTGTCCTGCCTGCCGTTCTGCTCTACTACCACTCTCATCTCTCCCACATCGCGCAAGTTCAACGCTTTGGTCATCACATCGATGTCCAACTGCTGATACCTACCATTGAGTTCAATGTCCGTATTTGCTCGCACATTCACATCGATGCCCACCAACGGCTCTACCACGCGAAAGCACACTTCTGCCACCATCTGCCCTTGGTCGCCATCCTCATAAATCTGCAACGCATAATTGCCGCTCGCTTTCAGCTGCATATCCTCGTTCGGAAAAGTGAATGTGTAGTGGGTGTATGCCTGCTGGGTATTCATTGAGTGCTCGTAATCCACGATGTCGGCGGTCGTGAATCCGTCCACATATTCGTAGCTACTGATGTCGCTTTCGGTCCAATCTCTATTGCAATGTATCACGCGATAGCTGTATTGATGTACATCGTGGCTCATCTCATCGAACGAAATTTCGAGAGTGTTTTCGTCTTCGCTACCGTCTATCATACCGTTCTCTGGCAGCACCAAATAAGGTCGCTCAACCATGCCTTTTGGTTCTAAGACCTCACTCAAATACCGCACGCGCAATGTGCGTACATTAGTGTATAGTGCTTGCGTGCGGTGTTGTGCGCAAACTACGAATGCATGCAGTAACACAATACATATGTATAATATTTTTTTCATTTCGACTGCAAAATTACAAAAAAATACCCAAATACACAAAAATATTTGTATATTTCAAAAAAAAGCAGTACTTTTGCACCCGATTTCGGCATTGTCTGCTGACGCGTTGCCACTATGGCTCAGTTGGTAGAGCAACGCATTCGTAATGCGTGGGTCGCCGGTTCGAGTCCGGCTAGTGGCTCAAAAAAGAAGAGGAATTTCCTCTTCTTTTTTCATTACCTCTCGTATACAAATCATGAAGGGCAGAAGCCGTTGGGAGCAAAATGTCCCATACACCCCCTCTTTTTTTGTAGGAAAGTGCGAAGAAAAGTAGTCTGTTATTGTTTAATTGAAAAAAAAGCAGTACCTTTGCGGACGGAAACAAATTCTGTTGATTTTATACTAACATTTAACATATAAGATATGCAAAGAACGATTCTTCTTTTTGTTTTAATTTTTGGTATGAGTTGGCATGCATTGGCACTTGACAAACAAGCCTTAACCGATACCTTGAATGCCCTTGTGCGGCAACATGCCTATACCGAATCCGTAAAGATACATAGCGTTCGTGTGAAGAATAAATATGTGACTATTCGTACTAATCGGGCCCTCAGTACTATCAGTATGTCTGCCGATGAAGTTCGCGATTTGCGTTTATTGGTAAGCCAAATAGTATTAGGTAACAATCAAGGCAAAGTAACCATCTACACGGATGACTATGAGATTGGCGAATTAGTGACCAGCGTTCATCAGTCGCGCAGCAAAGCCAACCGTTATACCCTACCCACAACAACCCCATGGGTAACCAACACCTCACGCCCTTATTCCGCAAAACAAGGATTAGATGGCAAGCATATAGCCCTCTGGGGTAGCCATGGACAGTATTTCCACCAACCTACCGAATCATGGCGTTGGCAACGCGCCAAAGTGTGGACTACTATTGAGGACCTTTACACTACCAGCTACACAATGCCTTTCCTTGTACCAATGTTAGAGAACGCTGGTGCAGTAGTGGTACAACCACGCGAGCGCGATACGCAAACATATGAGCAAGTAGTGGACGACAGCCAAGCCACCCTCAAAGGTCAATGGGCTATTGGCGAAGACGCTGGTTGGGCTAATCCGACTACGCATCTGCTCGAAGGTGACAATCCGTTCACCAAGGGTCGTTATATCGTAGAAGTGAAATGCGATGAGAAGAACAAAGGAGAGGTCATCTATGCCCCTACGCTACCTGCTGGCGAATATGCTGTCTATGTCAGCTATAATACTCAACCCAATAGTAGCAGCAAGGCGCAATATACCGTCATGCACAAAGGTCAAAAGACCACATTCTCTGTCAATCAAAAGATGGGTGGTGGCACATGGGTATATCTTGGTACTTTTGCCTTCGATAGCGACAAGACCAACAACTATGTCAGTGTAACCGCCGCAGCTAACGGCAAAGAGATTGTCACTACTGATGCAGTGAAGTTCGGTGGTGGTATGGGCAGCGTAGCACGCTACAAACAGCCCGATAGCTTTGAGAATATACCATCGTCGAAGGATTTGCCCGAGAGCGATGTAGCTATAATCGATAGCGCAGAATTACTTGCTAACCAAGCCAATGCAATCACAAGTGGCTTGCCAAGATACATTGAAGCTGCACGCTATTGGATGCAATACGCTGGTATCCCTGATAGTATTTACAACTATACAGATAGCAAAAATGACTACATAGATGACTATGCATCACGCGGTATTTGGGTGAATTACCTCGCTGGTGGTAGTGCAGCCAATCCCAACGAAGCAGGATTAGGCATTCCACTGCACGCTTGTTTGGCATTCCACACCGATGCTGGCGTTCGCAAAGATATAGTCGGTACGCTCCTTATCTACAAGAATCACGATAATGATAAGAATAAGAACTATCCTACAGGCAAAAGCCGCATTCTCAATCGCGATCTTGCTGATTACATGCAAACACAGATTGTGGAGGACATGCGCGCACTCTATGCACCCGAATGGACACGCCGCCAATTAGACAACTCCTCTTATGCCGAAGCACGCCACCCCAAAGTACCCGCAGTGCTATTAGAACTCCTTTCTCACCAGAACATGACCGATATGATATATGGTCTTGACCCTCGCGTTCGCTTCACAATCTCGCGTGCAATCTACAAATCGTTCTTACGCTTCATTCACGAGCAATATGGTACCGAGTATATCGTACAGCCGTTGCCCGTGAGAAGTATGGCGATGACCATGGAAGAGGGAAGCCATACACAGGGAGCCCAATCCGTTAAAATCACATGGCAAGCTACAGAGGATACGCTCGAACCAACCGCCACTCCTACTTATTATATTGTATATACTCGCCAAAACGATGGCGATTGGGACAATGGCGTTCGCGTACAGGCAGCAGAATACACCTTTACTGCCGAAGCTGGCAAACGCTATGACATATGTGTGGCAGCAGGCAACGCAGGTGGTATCAGTTTCAAGAGCGAAGTGCTGTCGGCATACATTGCTCCCGAAGAGAAAGGCAAAGTATTGATTGTAAACGGTTTCAATCGCATTAGCGGTCCCGAATGGTGGCGCGACAGTATCTATGGCGGTATCCGTCCGATGAGCCACGCCGTACCTTATGGCAAAGGAGTGAACTATATCGGCGAAGTGTATGACTTCGACAGCCGCAACGAGTGGAAGACCGACGACAACTGTGGTTGGGGTATGTGCTATAGCGACCACATGGACCACCCTACCGTGGGAAATACCTTCGATTATCCTGCTATGCACGGTAAAGTATTGGCTGAGATGGGCTATTCCTATGTCAGCACCAGTGCAGCGGCATTGGATAGCATTGCTGGCTATGATGCTGTGGATGTCATATTGGGCAAGCAAAAGACCATCGTGATGGGTAGCGACACTTCGTTCCATTGTATGCCCGCCCACTTGCAACACGCACTCACGCACTACTTGCAACACGGCGGTCGCCTCTTGCTCTCTGGTGCACATATCGCCAGCGATATGCAAGGCAAGGAAGACGCTGCCTTCACGAAGAACCAATTGCACTACGAGTTCCGTTGCACCCACGCTTCGCGCACGGGCAAGGTTCGCATTGAGCGCGAACTCACCAAAGGTAACTACACTTACCGCACAGAACCAAACGAGACCATGCTTCATACCGAGAACGCAGACGGTATCTTCCCCGCCAATGGTGGTGTAGTGGTAGCCCGTTTCCCAGAGGCGAATGTAGCAGCGGCTATCGGTCACGATGCTACAGCCGAGGGCGGAAGCAAGACACTCTGCTGGAGTTTCATGCTCGAAAGCGCACATGATTTCCCTGTGCTATACAAAGAAAGTATCAACTGGTTAATGAAATAATATCCGATTTGTCAGACCTGTCAGACCTGTCCGACATGTCTGACCCAACAGAAAAGTTATGAAGAAAAAGAACTTACCATTACTGCAAAACATTGAGATTACAGGTATTGCGGCAGAAGGCAAAGCCCTCACCCGCGTGGACGATATGGTGCTGTTTGTACCATACTGCGTGCCTGGCGACATTGTGGACATACAAGCCACACGCAAAAAGCACTCCTTCATGGAAGGTCGCGTAGAGCGTATCGTGAAGCCATCTCCTGTGCGTTGCGAACCTCGCTGCAAACACTACGGCGAGTGCGGCGGCTGCAAGTGGCAAATCCTCCCATACGAGGAGCAACTCCGCCACAAGCAGCAGCAAATCATCGACAACCTCACCCGTATCGGTAAGGTCGAACTGCCCGAGATCTCCCCTATCCTTGGTAGCAAGGAGATATATGAGTACCGCAACAAACTGGAGTTCACTTTCTCTGACCGCAAATGGCTCAGCTGGGACACTATCCGCGCCGCAGGCGGACTGGAGAATGTGGACAACACCCACGGTCTTGGCTTCCATATCCCCAACTGCTTTGACAAGGTGCTCGACATCACCGAATGCCACCTCATGCCTGACATCAACAACCGCATCCGTAACGGTATTCGCGACTTCGCACGCCAATTGGGTATCACCTTTTATAATGAACACGCGCACGAGGGACAACTGCGCACGCTTATCCTGCGCAGCAATCACAAGGGCGAGATTATGCTCATCGTGGTTTGGGCTGACGAACCCGACATGCGCGTGATGGAGTATATCCGCGACAGCTTCCCTGAGATTATCAGCTTGCTGTATGTAGTGAATCGCAAGTTCAATGACACCATTGGCGACCAAGAGGTGCATGTCTTCCATGGACAAGACCATATCATGGAGCAGATGGAAAACTTGCAGTTCAAGGTAGGACCTAAGTCCTTCTACCAAACCAACACCTTGCAGGCATATGAGCTCTACAAAGTGGCGCGCGAGTTTGCAGGTCTGACGGGCAACGAACTCGTCTTCGACCTCTATACAGGTACGGGTACAATTGCTAATTTCGTGGCACACCAAGCGCGTCAGGTGATTGGTATTGAGTATGTGCCAGAGGCAATTGAAGATGCTAAAGTTAATGCGAATATCAATAAGTTAGATAATACCCTATTCTTCGCGGGCGACATGAAGGACATTTTGAATGAGGACTTCATCGCGCAATATGGTCGTCCTGATGTGATTATCACCGACCCACCCCGCGCAGGTATGCATGAGGATGTGATTAATACGATATTGTTTGCCGAGCCTCAGCGCATCGTGTATGTGAGTTGCAACCCTGCTACGCAGGCACGCGACTTGAATATGCTGGACAGCAAATACCGCGTAGTGAAGGTTCAACCTGTGGACATGTTCCCCCACACCCATCATGTGGAGAATGTCGTCCTGCTGGAAAAGCGATAAGAAAAGAAATAGTTCACCATCTCTACTACGAGATTAATACAAGATTTGGTTAGCGGTATCTTCGCTTACCACTTCGTTACCACTCTGATGTTCACGGGTGGCGGTGAGGGGAACTCAGTTTCCTGCTTTCATTCCTCGCGTCCGTGAGATAGATTATATCAAATAAGTTAGATAGTTCGCAGTCGTTATCACATCTGTTTTTTGTGGGTGATATTGTTCGATAAACTGATTGGGTATTTTGGCTGATTGTTTCTTTTCGTTCCATTTCATCTCGAACAGATGCAACTCACCATTTGACTCTTCGATATAATCAATCTCTTGCTTCTCTGTGGTACGCCAAAAATATGACTTTACCAAACGGTCGGAATAATGATTATATTTCATACGCTCTGCAATGAAGAAATTCTCCCATAGCGCTCCCTTATCCTGTCGCAATTCTAATGGCGCAAAGGCTTGTAGTACTGCATTACGAACGCCTAAGTCATAGAAATAGATCTTTTTCCCTTTAGTTAACTCTGTGCGGATATTCCTGCTGAAGCTGTTCAAACGGAATACGATATAGCATTTCTCCAGAATATCAATATATTTCTCCACGGTCTTGCTATCCACTTCAACCGTCTTACTCAATTCATGGTACGACACTTCGCTACCGATCTGCAAAGCCAATGCCACTAATAATTTTTGCAGCACAGCAGGTTTACGCATACTCTCCAAATCCAATATGTCTTTATAGAGATAACTTTCCGTTAACTCCGTCAAAGCCTTTTCGGGCGGAAGACTACCAAACAACACATCGGGATAACTGCCATATATCAAACGCGTCTCCAGCATTTCACTGGTGGTTATCAACCCTTTGGCTGCATACAGCTCACCTGTAGAAATAGGGAAAAGATGATATTCTATTTTGCGTCCAGTGAGTGGTTCGTTGATTTTGCTGTGCAAATCCAATGCCGAAGAACCTGTAACCAACAACTGAATGTTAGGGAAATTATCCACTATCACTTTGAGGGTCAATCCTATGTTTTCCACTCGTTGTGCCTCATCTATCACAACCACGGACTTGTTATTTATCAACAGTTGTAAGCCTGCAAGCGAAGGATTAGATAGCATATCACGCACACTCTGTAGGTCACAGTTCAGCCATAGAATGGTATCCTCAGCCATAGACTGTGTCATCATACGAAACAGGGTGGACTTACCCACCTGTCGTGCGCCAATCAGCAGAATGGCTTTACCTTTTCCAATGTATTGTGTCAATACATTTTGCAGCGTTCGTTGTATCATATCGATTGAGTTTTGTAGATTATTTTATTATGGTTAGTTTGAAAAACGCTGCAAAGGTAATCATTTTTTCTTTATTTTCCAAATTTATGGCAATATTTTCGGATTATTTTCCAAATTTATGGCAATATTTTCGGATTGTATCTATTAATCTGTGGCTGTTAGTTTTCCGTTTTTACCTTTTCATTTCCCGAAGGGATACCGAACCCTTGCCGAAGGAGTGCTTGAATACGAGCATTGATACGAGCAAGAAGAATAACAATATAAAAACTCACCCCGCAAATCAAATGACTTGCAGGGTGAGAGGGATTATTCATTTTCTTGTGATAGAAGATACTTCAAAATAGTTATGAAGTTTGGATTTTTGAACGAACATTCTTCATCATATTCTAATATTTCTTCCATTTTGATGTAAAGAATGGTGGATATATCTACAAAGTAATCTTCATCTCCATTTTGAGGATTCATAAAAAGCCATTCCAATTCGTTATCAACAATAGTTACGCTCTTTATTTTAACACCTTTATACATAAACCCATCAGTATGTACATTGGGTACAGGAATTGCTATCTTAAAAACAAATCTGTGTTGAATGTCCATTTTGTGTTGCTCAGTTATTCTTTTAGCTATTTTGTATTCGGGAGATGATTTGAGCAGATGTATCAACATACTTTGACTATCTTTGATATCCTTTAACTCTTGCTCGACCAAATGCTTTTGCTCTGCTATTTGTTTAATATGCTTTTGCTCTATTATACCAATCTGATGGAAATTGTTAATCACTACAAATGTGGCGATTACTCCTAAAAAGGTGATGACTATTTCATACTGCTTTCCTGATAGGCAGTCGAATAAAGTCAATAACCAAACTATGAGAATAAATGCCAATATGCAAAGCAATGATTCGACTAGAACTTCTATAATAATCCCAATATGTTTCATCTCTTTTAATTCTTAATACATAATATTTCTACTCAACTAATACAGGACGAATAGGATAGCCATAGTAATATTCAAATATATATGTTGAATAATCGCTGCCATAACTGCCGTATTGACTAGTAGTGAATAGACCTATCTTAGGATCGGCATTTACTGGGGCAGGTGGAGTGTCTTTATAGTAAGACTTGTAATTATATAAACAATACACCGTTGTTCCTTGACGAACACTAGATGAATATTGTAAATAACCAGTCCAATCCCGCGAACTATATTTACTCCATCCGACTGCTGGGAGAAATATAGCATTACCATTAGAACCACTAACCTTCCAACCATTGACATCGTTAAAAGTTGTATAATTCCAATTCCCCCATGCGACAAGTTCTTCCCATTGTTTTTTAGTAGGGGTAGCCCATTTAGTACTCCAATTTATCGTAGCAGCATCATATTCTGTATGATATATAGTATCGGGTAGTGCCCCGATAGTTAATGAGTATGATGATTCTTCATATAATTCTTTTCGTGCGGTTTCTCCCCATGCAAAGAAATAGCCAGGTCCTTCTGGTCGATTAGATCCAACATTGCATGTTGCCCATTTTGTTCCACTTGGCAAATCAAGATCCACATAGTAATAACCATCTGCCATTCCAGATGTGACATATCCATCCCCCATTGATGATTGATTTCCACTACCCTTTGATACTTTAATAATAGTACCATCAGAAAGCGTGAAGTAAACATAGTCATCATCTTCGGTTACCGATTGGAAGATAGAGTCACCTATATCTCCCTTATCACCCTTATCACCTTTATCTCCCTTGTCTCCTTTGCTTCCGTCTTGACCATCTTCTCCATCTACACCGTCCTTACCATCTGCGCCTGTGGCTTTGCCTAATTGTGTCCAAGTTGCACCATTGTCATAAGAAATGTACCAATAGCCATCCTCTATTTTCAATTGTGGTGTTACACCATCTTTGCCATCAACACCATCTTGTCCGTCTTTACCATCGATTCCATCTTGTCCGTCTTTACCATCTGCACCGTCTTGACCATTAGAGCCATTGGTTCCGTTTTGACCATCTTTGCCTGAAACTGGGAGTTTGTTGCCATTGTCATCCAAAAGCCACTCGCCATTCAATGTCCAATAATATACACCATCAGTATCTTGTGCTACACCAATCACAGGAGTTATGCCATCTTTACCGTCAGCGCCATTTTGTCCGTCTTGACCACTTTGACCATCTTTGCCGTTTTGTCCGTGGTAAATGGTGATTGGGTCGTGTTTGCCGAAAGTGATAGTATAGCCAATCACTTCGCCATTCTTCTTGATTTCAACGATACCTGTGATGAAGTCGTTGGATTGAAGTACTGAGACAATAGTTTGCAAAGAAGTAATGTTGGTGTTCATCTCTTTGCAGAGTTCTTCGAGTTTGGTGACACGGGAGTCAAGTCCGTCGATAGCCTCCCATAGTTCATTGTGACAAGCCGAGAATAGGCAGATTGTCAAGCCCAAAAGGAGCAAATGAATTTTCTTCATTGTATTATTAATTTTGTGGGAAGTTGGCTCCAAACGCCCCGTTGGTATAAATATAGAAAAAGCGTGGAACCTCTTTTTGCTTATTCTTTCATCAGAGGTTCCGGAAAGACCCTACACACAAGAATAAACAATGAATGCCCACGCCGATATGTTCATCGTTGTGAGCACACAACGAATTAAACACACCAAGGGGCATTTATCGCTCTCTTGCTTTGGGCGTGTGAAATTTTCCGGATTTCTGATGACCAAAACAAGCGCCAATAAACGCCTTTTATTATGTCTGCTACCCTTCGCCGCTGATGTGCAGACATCCCCAGCGCAGGTTCACGGTGCAAAGGTACTACAAAATTTGCGGATGTGCAAATTTTTAGTGGAAAAAGTTTTAGGAGTTTTAAAAGTTTTAAGGGTAATAGGGTGGTTTTATTTAAAGAACGGCACTATGCACCTGCTGTTTAGTGAAAAGTGTAAGGTGTAAAGTGGAGAGTGTAAAGGCGGGAATATTAACAAAACGCACTTTTTGGTCACAGGGAGTTGAGACGGCGTTCTCTCGGTCGTCTCTCGGAGTTCTCTCGGTAAAATCAGGTAAGGTATAAGAGAGGGGAAAGAGAGCAAAATCTTAATATTTGCTACAAATTACCCCAAGAAGCAGGCCAAGGATTATGCTCAATACCCGCCATCTCTTGCATCTGCTTATGAGCCACTTCACGCAAATGCTCCACCTCCGTCTTACGAGGTTGGGTAGTATCAGGATAAATCGGCTCGCCTATCGTAACCGTCAGCAATGGCAAACTCTTTGGACCAAACAAACGGAAGATACCCTTTCGCTCACGGAAAGTAATCACACATGGCAACAATGGTTTATCATATTTATAACTCATTGTAAAGGCTCCCTTCTGAAATGGACGCAACGGTTTATACATATCCCATCGGCATGCCTCTGGAAAAATATGAAACCACCAACCACGGCGATTGAACTCATCAAATGCCTCATTGAATTTCTTCATCGCACTCATTCCTGCCCCTGATTCAGGAATAGGAATACCACCAGCAAGCGACATAAAGAATCCATCTTTGGTTCGGAAATTAGGCGCGAACATAGGTATTCGTGTCGTATGTACACCATTCACCGCAATCAACACGCACGGACAGTCCAAACGATAGACATGATTAGCTATCGTGATAGCACCATTTTTCAAGCCCTCTTTGTGCTTCTTCAACACTTCACGCCCACGAATACGCAAGCCCATCTGTATGCGTAGCTTCAAGCGAAGCAATACATGAATGACCAAATAATACCCCCACAAAAGATTTAACTTATACCCCAAACGATCATTAATATAAGGATACTTATCATCAATCGCAAGTTCCTTTATATACTTAGGAAATAATGTACGCGCGAAAGGATTATCTGTGGGATAATCCATCGCTGGCTGAGGTATATACTCGCCCTCACGGACTTTCAGTTGCTGATATTGTGGATTCATCACTTGTGTTTGTTTCGGCGTTCTACTTTACGAGCTGTATGTTTCTGTTCTAAATTATCAATTGCCTTTTCCACAGCCTCTTTCGCATCCATTGCTAACTGTTTGAACTTAGCATGGCGTTTCTCATCTTGCAACAACAGATTCACCTTAAACTGTCCATCGCGTCCTGTGCCATCGGCAATAGAGGCTTGTTTGAACTTGTCGAAAGCATTGCGACGAAGACGATGAGTAATAGGCTGTTTCAGACGCAAACTATCGCGCTTAGACTCATACTCAATGTTCATCTTCTTCAACTCTTCATCCACAACAGCAGCAAAGCGTTCGGCATCTGCCTGAGAAGTGGTCTGATCCGCAAACTCGAAATAGAAATGGTATGTACTACGCTCCACATCGGCAAAAGCAATGGAGAACTTAGTAGGCATATTCAATGATTGTTCCGCATTTTGAACCGAAGTCATAAACTGATTTTCTTGCAGTTTCTCGCCCGTAATACTCACAATACCATTTACCTTTTGCACCATATGAATAGTAGGCGTACCCAAATACTTAGGTCCTACCTCTACCAAATCGCTCACATCATAACGATACAAACCCGCATAAGTGGTCACAATAGGCGAATAGCGTTTTCCCTCTTCCAACTCATACAACTGCCAGAAACGAGGATTAGGGTTTTCCAAATCTTCTTCTGCAATAAACTCATAGTAGTGGAAATGCGGGAAAAGAACCGTATTCACAGATTCATCCATCACAAAACCAAAACGACATTCCGAAGAGAAATAGCCAATCTCTTGGTGGCAAATATCATCAGGGAAAGTACCTTGGAACTTGTCCAAATAGACCTTCGTATTACCACACTTCCAAGTAGAAAGCACTTGAAGATTAGGCCAATAGTGGCGTGGCAGCGGAGTATAGTATTCTTCTTTCAACTTGCGCAACTCCGCAGCACGGACTGGATTGGGTTTGAGCTTCGCCTCCAATTCCTCGCGAATATAATTAGGTATATTCAAGTCCTTGTTGAGTGTACCATTCTCAATATCCTCCACATACTTGTCATAATACTCTATCGCATTGTGCTGCATTTCCACAATAGTAGAAGGGTTTGCAGTAACCAACATCGTTACATCCTGCTCTATACTCAAACGCATAATAGCATAATAACGAGCATTATAGTCAGGTATATCATATACAGAAGAAGGGAAAGCATAATGCTTTTTGATAAATTTAGGCACATCTTTTCTGGTAAGTCCCGATACCGAACCAAATACAGTACCGTCCAATGCGCGCCCCTCAACTGCTTTGCCCACAATAATCACCACACTACCCGCAAATACCATTCTGCGGTGGCGAATATAGTTGTAAATCCAAAGGCGCGTCATCTTACCATAGATGCGTTTGAGATAGTGGCGCGTGATAGGTATCCACTTCGGCTCCGCAGTCGTACCACTGGTAGTAGCATACATCACTGGACGACCAGGAAAAAGTATGTCTTGCGCACCTTCCTTTGCTCGATTGACATAAGGACGGAGTTTCTCATAATCTTGTTTATGCACATATTGTTGATAACGAGCATAAAGCTCAGTATCTGTTTTGCAATCCAAAATCTCGGCAAAATGGTGCTCGCGTCCATAAACAGTATCTTTGGACAATTCGAGCATTGTGCGTAGTGTTTTCTCCTGAGATTTGCGGGGATCTTTGGAAGCCGCATTCAATTTATGCAACTCTATCTTCCCTACAATTCCCATTACAGCATTAATCAAAAAAGGATATTTCAGCATAGTTATACCATTTTTTATTATTTTACGCTGCAAAATTAAGAAAATTATTTGGAATATGCAAATAAAAATGCTTTGAAATAAAAAAAAACTGCCTAACACACCGTTAGACAGTTTTCTTTTTACTGCTTTTCGCACGCCTTGTCTTCATGCTTCTCTTGGAAAATCTTCTCTTCACCTTTCTTTGTATAGAACTTGGTTTCGAGCATTCCAATGCTTTGATTTTCAATCACACGCACTCCGTACTTAATCGCCCATTTTCTTTTCAGGTTGAATAATCCCTTCGTTACATAGGCATATAAATAAGGGTGTATGTGCAATCGTAATCCTCTTCCATATAGTGCCACCATTGCTTCTATGCGTTCCACCACTTGGTCGGTAAAGAACAATGAACTTTGTACTTTACCCTTTCCCATACAAGTAGGGCATGTCTCCATAACATTCATCTCTACCGCAGGGCGCACACGCTGGCGAGTGATTTGCATTAGTCCAAACTTGCTGAGTGGCAACACATTATGTTTGGCTCTATCATGACTCATCAGCTTTTGCATATGTTCATACAAAGTCTGCTGATTTGTCTTATCATCCATATCAATGAAATCCACAACAATGATTCCACCAATATCTCTTAATCGAAGCTGGTGCACAATCTCATCTGCTGCAAGCATATTAAAATGAAAGGCATTTTGCTCCTGATCGGCATACAATTTCTTACTTCCACTATTCACATCAATCGAGAATAGTGCTTCGGTGCGATCCATAATCAGATAGCCACCTTTTTTGAATCCAACAGTACGGCCCAATCCCGTCTTCATTTGGCGTGTAATGTCAAACTTATCAAAGATTGGCTGTTCACCCGTGTAAAGTTTGACCACTTTGGACGATTCTGGGGCAATCAAATCCAAATACTGCTTGATTTCTTCATAGACACCCTTATCATTCACATGAATATTCTCAAAATCAGGCGAGAATATATCGCGAATAATACCAATCGTTCTTCCTAATTCCTGACTAATCAAACTAACTGGCTCTTTGTGCTGCAAAGTACGCACACAATCGTCCCATCGTTTGACCAACACACGCAATTCGTTGTCCAATTCCGCCACACGCTTATCCTCAGCTACGGTACGAACTATAACTCCGAAACCGTGCGGTTTGATTGATTGTACCAACTGTTTTAATCTTCCTCTCTCCGAATTACGACTAATCTTATTGCTTACCATTACCTTTTCAATGAAAGGAATAAGCACAAAATTTCGACCCGTAATAGAGATTTCCGCTGTCAGTCGCGGTCCTTTGGAATTAATAGGTTCCTTAGTCACCTGCACCAACAATGTATCGCCAACTTTCAGATAGTCTGCAATTTGTCCTTCTTTGGTACAATCGGGTTGGTGTTCAATCTTGTGAATCTCAGGAATACGACGACGGTCAGATACCAACTTAGTGATGTACTTCTGTGTCGTAAGAAACCCCGATCCTAAATCAAGGTAGTGCAGAAAAGCTTCTTTCTCATGACCTACATCCACAAAAACGGCATTCAACGCAGGCATCACTTTCTTTACTCGACCATAATAGATATTTCCTACTGCAAAAGTATCTTTCCCGCGTTGCTCGCGGTTGACTTCCATTAGGCGATCGTCTTCAGTGAGTGCGATAGCCACTTCTTGCGGAGTTACATCCACAATCAGTTCGCTTTTCATATTCAATAAATCAAAAAAATGCTTTGTGGCCACCAGTTTGCGCCCAAACAGGATTATACCACAAAGCCGTTAGTTAAAACCTTCGTCTAAACATTACTTATGTTTATGACGATTCTTGCGCAAACGTTTTTTACGTTTGTGGGTAGACATCTTATGTCTTTTGTGCTTCTTACCGTTTGGCATAGTAAAATATTTTTTAATTGTTAATAATTATTTCTTTCGAACCAGCTGCTTATTACTTCAATATCTCAGTAAATGCATCAGAAGGTTTGAACGCTGGAATCTTGTGCTCTGGAACGATGATAGACTCCTTCTTTGTAATGTTGCGAGCAACTTTTTGCTTGCGCACTTTGGTAGTAAAGCTACCAAAACCACGAAGATACACAGACTCACCCTCAGCCACGGTAGTCTTAATGTTCTCCATTGCAGACTCCACAACATTCATAATAGTTGTTTTGTCATAACCTGTTTTAATCGCAATCGCGTTAACGAGTTCTGCTTTTGTCATAATTAATATGTGTTTATAAGTTATACTTTCCGTACAAAAAATAGTCCTGCGGAAGCGCAAAGACGAAAATCGTCTGCAAAGGTACTATATTTTTTTGATTTACAAAAGAAAAATTAAAAAAAAATGCATTTTTTTGCATATTTCTTGAATTTTCACTACCTTTGCAGTGATTTTGAATCTATCGCTGATACATAATAGGTTATCTCTTTGGTACGAACAGCACCATCGCGTGCTACCATGGCGTGATACGACAGACCCCTATTGCATATGGGTTTCTGAGATTATACTCCAACAAACGCGTGTCAATCAAGGACTTGAATACTATCTCCGTTTTATTCAGAGATTCCCTGATATTCAGTCACTCGCAGAAGCAGAAGAAGCAGAGGTACTTCGCTATTGGCAAGGGTTAGGCTACTATTCTCGTGCAAGAAATATGCACCGAGCAGCTCAATTGGTTCTTGCTACCGATTGCAAGGTCTTTCACAATCCCTCCGCCCTATCTCCAGATCAGATTTACAACCAACTCCTCTCGCTGCCAGGCATCGGAGAATACACTGCTGGTGCCATTGCTTCATTTGCATTCAATCTGCCCTACCCCGCATTAGACGGCAATGTCTATCGCGTATTATCACGGCTCTACGACTGCGAGATAGCTTTTGATACCTCAGAGGGCAAAAAGCACTTTCATCAATTAGCCAATCAATTACTTGACCGCACCAATCCTCGTCTCTACAACTCGGCTATCATGGAATTTGGTGCGCTACACTGCACCCCCACATCGCCCGATTGCAGTCAATGTCCCATACAAGAATGTTGTTTAGCGTATGCGCATCACACCGTAGAGTTCCTCCCCGTGCGCAAACCACGCACGCCCCTGCGCGAGCGATACCTTAATTATACAATCTACCTCAACAACCAAATGCAAACCCTCATCTATCAACGCACAAATAATGACATTTGGAAGCATCTATACGAATTTCCTTTAATCGAAGACGATCATTTATTACCTATACCCGCCAACACACCCAGCATAGACTTCACACACATATTATCACACCAACGCCTGCATGCGCGATTCCTAATAAAAAAGGTATCCGAGTTGCCTCAGTTACCTAATACAATCACTATCCCTCTCTCCTCTCTGGACGATTACGCCCTCTCACGCCTTACTCTCCGCGCCCTCAATGCACTCGGATTGCAACTCTAAACCCGCTTTAAGGAATAAAAAATCATTAAAGTTTGCATATTTCATAAAAAAGTTGTATCTTTGCAGCCGAAATTGGGTAATAGTGCAATTTTGCAGTTTTGAAAATTAAGTATATAGAAAAAGATATGGAACTTTCTGAACAAGAATTAGTACGCAGACAAAGTCTGCAAACCATGCGTGATATGGGCATTAACCCATATCCTGCAGATGAGTATGTAGTAACTGGTTACTCTACGGATATTAAAGCTTCGTTCGTAGATATTAATCCAGAAAATAACGAAACAACGGATGCCCCTTGGTACACAGGAAAACCTGTGCGTATTGCAGGTCGCCTAATGTCACGCCGCATCATGGGAAAAGCATCTTTTATTGAATTACAAGACTCAAAAGGTCGCATCCAAGTATATGTTTCGAGAGATGACATTCAAGCGCCTACCCCTGAAGGCGAGACTGCCACAACGATTGAGCAGCAAATGTACAATATTGTCTTCAAAAAATTGCTGGACATCGGTGATTTCATTGGCATTGAGGGCTTTGTTTTCCGTACTCAAATGGGCGAGATCTCTGTGCATGCTAAGAAATTAACTGTTTTGGCAAAAAGTTTGAAGCCGCTGCCTATTGTTAAATACAAAGACGGTGTTGCATACGATGGTTTTACTGATCCAGAGCAACGCTATCGTCAGCGTTATGTAGATTTGGTGGTAAACGAAGGTGTTAAAGATGTGTTCTTGAAGCGTTCTACTATCGTTCGTACCATGCGTCAAGTGTTTGACGAGGCTGGTTATACCGAAGTGGAAACACCTATGCTGCAAGCTATTGCAGGCGGAGCATCGGCTCGTCCGTTCATCACTCATCACAATGCGTTGGATGTGGATATGTACATGCGTATCGCTACCGAGTTGTATCTCAAACGATTGATCGTAGGCGGTTTTGAGGGCGTGTATGAGATTGGTCGCAACTTCCGCAACGAAGGCATGGATCGCAGCCACAACCCTGAATTTACATGCATGGAGTTGTATGTATCTTACAAAGACTACAATTGGATGATGTCCTTCACCGAGCAATTATTGGAGAAAATTGCCATTGCTGTAAATGGTACAACAGAAGTGAAGATAGGCGATCATATTGTGGATTTCAAGGCACCATATCGCCGCCTTCCTATTTTGGAAGCAATCCAAGAAAAAACGGGCTACGACCTCAGCAACATGAGTGAAGATGAAATTCGTGTGATTGCAAAGAAATATGGCGTAGAAGATACCGACAAGATGGGACGCGGAAAACTCATTGATGAGATCTTTGGAGAAACTTGTGAGGGTAGTTTTATTCAACCTACTTTTATCACCGACTATCCAGTAGAAATGTCACCACTCACCAAGATGCATCGTAGCAAAGCAGGATTAACCGAACGCTTCGAGTTGATGGTCAATGGTAAAGAGTTGGCAAATGCATACAGCGAGCTCAACGATCCTATTGATCAATACAATCGTTTTGTAGAGCAAATGAAGTTGGCAGACAAAGGTGATGATGAAGCGATGGTGATTGATCATGACTTTATGCGCGCATTGGAGTATGGTATGCCACCTACATCGGGTATTGGTATTGGCATTGACCGTCTGGCAATACTCATGACAGGACAGCCATCTATTCAAGAAGTGCTCTTGTTCCCTACAATGAAACCCGAAAAATAATTATATGAAAGTAGCTATACTCGGTTCTGGAAGTTGGGCGACAGCCCTTGCTAAAATTATACTTAGTAATGTTGAAGAAATCAATTGGTATATCCGCAAACAGGAAACCATTGATGAATTTATAGAGAACAGACGCAACCCCAACCATTTGGAGTGGGCATATTTTGACACGACCAAAATTTATTTCTCCACGAATATTAACGAGGTTATTGATTTGTCAGATACCATTGTCTTGGCAATTCCATCTCCTTATGTTAAGGCATGCTTGGATGAAATAAGTATTGATATTTCTCACAAGAAAATCATCTCTGCTGTCAAAGGTATGATTCCTGATGAGAACATACTCATCACCGATTATCTGCACGATCATTATGGTATTCCTGAAGAACAATTGGGTATTATTGCAGGGCCATGTCATGCTGAAGAAATAGCGCTTGAACGATTGAGTTATCTCACTATTGGTTGCACCGATATCAATCAAGCCAAGACTTGGAGCGAGTTGTTTACCAACAAGTATGTGCATATTACTCTCAGCAACGATGTCGTAGGACTTGAATATTCCAGTGTAATGAAGAATATCTATGCCATTGCAGCGGGTATGTGTACCAGCCTACGCTATGGTGATAATTTTCAGGCTGTACTTCTCACCAATGCCATGCACGAGATTATGCGTTTCGCACAAGCCACATCAGATATCCCACGCGACATTACCAATAGTGGTTATCTTGGTGATGTGCTGGTGACAGCATATTCTAATTTCTCGCGCAATCGACAGTTTGGGCAAATGATTGGTATGGGCTACTCTGTCAAAGCTGCGCAAACAGAAATGGAGATGATAGCAGAAGGCTATTATGGAACCAAAGCCATTTACATGGTCAATAAGAAATATGGTGTGGACTTACCTATCGTAGATGCTATGTACCAAATACTCTACAATCGCAAGTCGCCCAAAACAACCATTAAAGAATTAACACAAAAATTTCAATAAAAACAAAAAAAATGAAAGATATTCAATTTTCTTATGGTCAAGCAGTGACCTCTGACGCTGTTGCTGCATACAAACAACAAATTGCTGTTGCACAAGATCAATTAGTAAACGGAACTGGATTGGGTAATGATTTTCTTGGTTGGATGAACCTTCCTGCAGATATCCGTCCACAACTCGAAGATATTCAAGCTACTGCCAACTTACTGCGCAAGGAGTGCGAGGTGATTGTCTGCATTGGTATTGGTGGTTCATACCTCGGTGCCAAAGCGGTTATTGATGCCTTGACCAGTAATTTTGCATGGCTCGAAGGCGAAAAACCTGCTATCGTCTATGCAGGACAAAACATCGGCGAGGACTACCTCTACGAATTGCAATCGCTATTGAAGAATAAGAAGTTCGGTATTATCAGTATTTCTAAGTCAGGTACCACCACCGAACCAGCCCTTGCTTTCCGTCTCTTGAAGACCCAACTTGAAGAGCAACAAGGCAAAGAGGCTGCTAAGCAACTCATCGTTTGCATCACCGATGCCAAGAAAGGTGCGCTCCGCACATTGGCAACACAAGAGGGATACAAGACTTTTGTTATTGAGGACAACATTGGTGGTCGTTTCTCCGTACTCTCTCCTGTGGGACTGCTGCCTATCGCTTGTGCAGGTCTTGATATCAACGCACTCATTGATGGAGCAGAGCGCATGATGAATGTATGCGGTATTGACACTCCATTCGAAGAGAACCCTGCAGCCATCTATGCAGCAGCACGCAATAGCCTCTACCAAGAACAAGGCAAGAAGATTGAAATGCTCGTCAATTACCATCCTAAACTCCATAATGTTAGCGAATGGTGGAAACAACTCTATGGTGAATCTGAAGGCAAAGACAATAAGGGTATTTTCCCAGCCAGCGTGGACTTCACCACCGACCTCCACTCTATGGGACAATACATCCAAGAAGGTGAACGCCACTTGTTTGAGACCGTTATTTCTGTGCTCGAACCTAACCACACTGTACCTTTCCCACACGACGATGCTAACCTCGACGGACTCAACTTCTTGGCAGGCAAACGCGTGGACGAGGTGAACAAGATGGCAGAACTCGGCACAATGATTGCACACATTGATGGTGGCGTGCCAAACATGAAGATTACATTGCCTAAGCTCAACGAGTACTACATTGGTCAATTGCTCTATTTCTTTGAGCGTGCATGTGGTATCTCTGGTTATTTGTTGGGTGTGAATCCATTCAACCAACCAGGCGTAGAGGCATACAAGAAGAACATGTTTGCTCTGCTTGACAAACCTGGTTACGAAGCAGAATCAGCAGCTATCAAAGCCCGTTTATAATGTCGGCTGGTAAATGGATATTAGGCGGACTGGGATTCGTTTTAGGTGGACCGATTGGCGCTCTGATTGGAGCGTTAATCGGTTCTGCCTTTGACGGAGCCAGCAGCGAATGGAAAACAGAGGAAACACCGAAAAACCATTCCTCACGCAAGCGTTCTACCCAAGGCGACATTAGTGTATCTATCATCGTCTTGATTGCATGTGTCATTAAGGCAGACGGTCGTGTCCTTAAATCTGAGATTGCGTTTGTCAAGCCTTTTCTTGTACGCACTTTCGGCGAAGCGGGTGCCAAACAAGCGCTACAATTGCTCAAACAACTATTAGAGCAGAACATTGATCCCATTGCTGTATCGCAACAAATACGATCAAATGTCAACTATTCTGTTCGTTTAGAATTGCTCAATCTACTACTCAACATTGCCAAAGCCGATGGCGAAGTTGTAGAGGTTGAAACCAAGATCATTGAGCAGATTGCCACCCATATGGGTATTGCTAATGCCGATTATCAATCCCTACTCTCGCTCTATCACAAGCATACGGATGCCAATTGGGCATACACGGCATTGGAGATTGAACCCACGGCTACCGATGATGAGGTGAAGAAGGCATACCGCCGTATGGCGATGAAGTATCACCCTGATAAAGTGGCAAATGCAGGCGAAAACATTCGCCAACAAGCCACCGATAAGTTCCGCTCCATCAACGATGCATACGAGCATATCAAAGCTCAGCGAGGAATGAAATAGTCCATTGTCCAATCGTTAATTGCAATGACCACCACCCTTCTCTTCGTCGGCAAAACCACCGACCCGCACATAGAAGCACTCTGTCAAGCCTACCTCAAGCGCCTGACGCACTATTTGCCATTGAAGGTGGTCATCATTCCTGAATTACGCAATACCAAGGCGCTCACCCCAGAGCAGCAGAAGCAAGCCGAAGGCGAACTCATCTTGCGCGCTGTGCCACCAACAGCCGAACTCATCTTATTGGACGAACATGGACGCGAGTATCGCTCCATTGAGTTTGCACAAACAATGCAAAAAAAGATGTCATCAGGTCGCGACATCTTCTTTGCCATAGGTGGTCCCTATGGTTTTTCTCCTGCGATGTACGACCGCGCGAATGGCAAAATCTCACTTAGCCAAATGACCTTTTCGCATCAAATGGTGCGCCTTTTTCTCATCGAGCAGATATACCGAGCTATGACTATCCTCCGTGGTGAACCCTATCACCACGAATGATACCAAACGCTCGTTTGAACAAACTGTGGCACGCTATTTGCGGCAGTATTTTTATATACCTATAAAACGAATACCATATGCTCATTCAATTTCTTGGCGCTGCAGGCGAGGTGACAGGCAGCAAACACCTCATCACGACCGATTCGGGCAAGACCATTTTGCTCGATTGTGGTATGTATCAAGGCAAAGGTATGGAGACCGATGCCGCCAACCGCGAACTGGGATTCGACCCCAAAGATATTCACTATCTGCTACTCTCGCATGCACATATCGACCACTCGGGTCTTATACCTTATATATATAGTCTTGGTTTTCGCGGTAAGATCTTCTGCACGCCCGCCACGCGCGACTTATGCGAACTCATGCTGCAAGACACGGCTTTCATTCAGGAGCAGGATGTGCGTTGGTACAACAAGAAGATGCACCGCCAACACAAGCCCACTATCAAACCGCTCTTCGACACCCACCACGCGCAGCAGGTGATGAAGCTCTTCCGCACGGTGGACTACAACACCACTTATCGCATTGATAATGAGATTAGTTTTCAGTTCATCAACTCGGGGCATATGCTCGGATCTGCCATTATCCATCTCTCTATCCAAGAGCACAACGAGGTCAAACGCATTGCCTATACGGGCGACATCGGGCGACTGCATAGCCATATATTGAGCACACCTCAACCCTTCCCACAATGCGACTACCTCATCTGCGAGTCCACCTACGGCGACCGCCTGCACGATGACGAACTCGTATCCGAAGAACAACTGCTCGGCGTGGTGGAGGAGACCTGTATGTATAAGAAGGGCAAGCTGCTCATTCCGTCTTTTTCGGTGGGCAGAACGCAGGAGATTGTGTATGTTCTTAACCAGTTGTATAACGACGGACGCCTCGAACGCGTACCCGTGTATGTGGACTCGCCGCTCTCTGCCAATGCTACTGAGATTTTCCGCCGCTATGCGGATACGCTCAACGAGCAGGTGCGCGACACCTTGCGCTTCGATCCCGACCCATTTGGTTTTAATATGCTGCGCTATATCACCGATGTGCAGCAGTCCAAAGCACTCAACCGCAGCGAGCAACCTTGTATTGTTATTTCGTCGTCGGGTATGTTGGAGGCGGGGCGTATCAAGCACCATGTATCGAATCATATTGACGACCCTACGACAACGATTCTCATCGTCGGTTATTGTACGCCTACTTCATTGGGGGCGCGTATTCAAGACCCCAAGTTGCGCTTTGTGAGTATCTTTGGTTACGACCACCGTATCCGCGCACAAGTGACTAAGATTGAGGGCTTTTCGGGTCATGGCGATTATAGCGAGATGATTCAGTATTTCACGGCAAGCCAAGATGTGAAAGCTATTAAGAAGACTTTTATTGTCCACGGCGAGAGCAGTGCTCAAGAGGCAATGAAAGACCACCTCTATGAAGCAGGATTCAGAAACATTCACATCCCCCAGAAAGGCGCAAGTGTAGTGCTCTGATTCGGATATTGGGTATTGGATAATGGATAATGAATAATGGATAATGGGTATTGGATATTAGAAATTGGTGGAGAATTTACAAAAAGTGCGTTTTATTAAGATTTCCCTCTCTTTTCCTTCTCTTATACCTTGCCTAATTCCACCGAGCGACGACCGAGAGAACTCCGAAGGAACTCCGACTCAACTCCCTGCCCTCCAAAAGTGCGTTTTGTTAAGATTGGGTTTCTAAAAAGGTTGATTCCATTCCTAAAAAGGTTGATTTGATTCCTAAAAAATTTGTCTCACTTCCTAAAAAGGTTGACTACTTTTCGGAAAAGCTTACCTAATGATTATGATCTCGTGCTCATTCGTGCATAGGCTTAATTCCCGCCATTGGTTCAGTGCTCGGCGCTAGTTCGCCGAGTAAATCCCCGCCTTTACACCCTACACTTTACACCTTCCACCAGAAAAATCACCCCAAAAAGCGATTTTTCTTGCACATCTCAAAAAAAAAGTGTAACTTTGCGCCCAAATATCCAATAGATTTGATATGCGCAGCAACGAAATCTCATATTTCATCTCTTTTTGCATTGAGCAATACAAGCAAAAGCACCAACTGACAGGCGAGCAGGCAATGCTTGAACTGGACAAATATGGCGTATTGGAATATCTGGAGGAGTTTTATGAGGTATTGCACACGCAAAGTGCGCAATGGATTGTAGAAGATATTGACAACTATATCAATCAGCGAAAACCATGAAAGTTTATCACGGCAGTTTAGAGTGTGTTGATACACCTGAGATTCGCGAACCTAATCGCACCCTTGATTATGGTAGCGGATTTTATACCACGACTTCGTATGAGCAAGCCGAGGAATGGGTGCGTAGAAAGATGAAGGGCAACCGTGAAGCCAAAGGCTTTGTCAATGAATACGAATTGGACATAGATAAGTTGCAATCAGTTAAGTGCTTGCTCTTTGAATCTCCTACCGACGAATGGATTGATTTCGTGATGAACAACCGCCTCAACAAGGACTTTGTACACGATTATGATATTGTATATGGTCCTGTAGCAAATGACCGTGTTTATACATGCTTTGCCCTGTACGAAGGCGGATTGATGAGCAAACAAAACCTGCTTACAGAACTTAAGACATACGAACTCGTTGATCAATATTTGTTCCATACAGAACACGCATTGCAACTATTAACATTCATCCAAGCGCGCGAGATACTCTTATGACCGAAGTGACCCAAAATAATTTGCATTTGCTTTTACCTTCCAAAGTGAGTTGGTTGGCAGACATGTTGTGTGCAGAGAAGCACATTAGTGTCATTGAAGCCACGCGCTTGATATATTCTTCTGATATGTACAAACAATTGGAGCAAGAAAGCACCAAACGCTGGCACGAAGGTCCTGTCGCTTTGTACCAAGAATGGATGAATAGCAAAAATTAGCATCTATATTTTATTCAATAAAACGAAATAAATGAAAAAAATATTGAACATACTTATTCTATTGAATTGCATATCTTTTGGATTTGCTCAATCAACACCTAAAAAATCTATAGAGCAGTCTCCAAAAGTAAGCACAGAAATACATTTAAAAGCGCAAATAAACGCTTTAAAAACGTGTATTGATTCATTGAGTATTGCACACCAAAAAGGAATAAACGATTTAGAGATTCGTATGGATTCGCTAAATATGGTGTATCGCATGGAAATAAAAGAACTGCATCAAGCAAATAAAGAAAATTGTTCCATTTATTATGATAGATTAGATACGGAATTTGACAGGATGTTAGTGATAATCTCATTAATTTGGGCTATTATAGGAATATTCGTTGGAGTAATTGCTCCATTTATGATTAATAAAAGTTATGAACGCACATTTACTAGACAGATTGAGGAATTAAGAGATACTATGTCAGTACGGATGAAAAATCTATTACTAGATGTCAGTCGTGAGAATAAACAATCAGAACGCCTTGCTGTTGGGCGAATGAGAGAAAGATACAAAGATATTGATAGACAATTAGCTACTTTAAATAAAGAAACTAGTTCACTAAAAAACATTAAAGAACAGTTGAGCGAAATAAAATCTAAAATTGAAACTTCAGAACGCAATGCGAAACAATCTCAAATGGAAGCTATGATTAGTCGCTTATACTCAGAAGCGTCTAAAGAATATCAGAATAATCCTCAACGTGCTATTGATTTATACACACGAATCATTTTATTGAACGAAAAAGAGTTGGAAGCATATAATAATAGAGCCATTCTATATTTGCAACGGGAAGAGTATGAACGAGCTATAAATGACACAACCACAGCAATAACCATAGATAATACTTTTGCTAATGCTTATGCAGTTAGGGGACTTGCTAAAAATAAATTACAAAAATTCGAAAATGCTATAGATGATTTTTCTAAAGCATTACAATATAGTAAAGATGATAAATATCGCAATCAAATATACATAGATCGTGCAGAGACCTACTTTAGACTTGAACAATTTGACAAAACTATAAATGATTATGATTGTGCAAATAAATTATTCCCATTAGATGCAAATAACTTAAATAACAGAGCTAATGCCTATCTAAAACTACAAAAATTTGATATTGCTCTTCGGGATGCTTGTGAGGCACTAAAATTATGTGAAGTTGATAAATTAGAATTGAAGAGCTACATATATGATACAATAGGGTCAATATATTTTGCTAAAGAAATGTATCATGAGGCTTTGGAGAATTTTAATGAAGCTATAAATTTAAATTCTCAATTATGGGAGTGCTATGAAAATCGAGCACAAATATATCAAATATTAATTTCACAGACAGAAGACCCTAAAGAAAAGATGCAATTGCAAGATAGGTACGAAGCAGACATTCAATGTTTTAGAAATAAGAACATTGTAGAAAACGAGCAAGCACTTGAATAGTTATGAATATTGCTTTTAATCAAATTTGCTGCAAAAATTTAATTCAATATTTTGCTAATTAAAGATATTAGTTATAAAATAACAAAATATACATATTTGCCTATGAACAACCAGCATCGTAAAGGCGATGCATGACATATAATATAGAGCTAACGCTCTTATTCTCTTTACGGTAAATCTGGAAAATTTCAAGTCTACGAGAATGAGTTGCGAAAGTTCACGCGTTGCGTGAACCATTCGTGCTTATTAGTAGACAATGGTAATCCAGAACCATCCGTAAATAATAAGTTTCGAATGGCTCACTTTTTTATAACTCACAAAAAATAAAAAACAATGAAACAATTATTACTATTTCTAATGCTCACATTCTCCATGTTTGTGCAAGCGCAAATTGAAATTACTGATCTTGAACATGGCAATTTCTCATCAGCAAATAATGTTCAGTATGTTACATATGTAGATAATGAACAAGAATATGCATATGATGAATTTGCCTCAAGAGGCTTTGAACCACAACTAAGTGTTTCTTTCAATGAAGGTGTTGATAGTTACAAGAATTTTTCATTTGGATTTGATTTCATAGCAGCATATCGAGCAAATGAGTACTTTAGAATAGGTGCTGGTATTGGCTTTAATTATATTAACTTATTTTATGGTTATGAAGAACTCCTCGCATATTACGAACCAGCAATGACAATTCCTTTATTCGCCAATATCAAAGTCAATTTTGTTGACACTAAAGTGTCGCCATATTTAGGCATAGATGTTGGATATAATATCTTTATTCCCTTTTCCGAATATTCTAAAGATAATAAATTTGGAATATATTTTAAACCTGCATTTGGTGCAGATATTCATTTTGAAAATATTACTTTATTTATAGAATTTGCATATCGCTATCAAATGCGAACATTCACATCATGGATAGGGTCTACTGAAAATTATTCTTTAATTAGAAATTACTCTCAAATAACGCAAACAATTGGTTTTCAATTTTAAACATAAATAACATACGGAGCGTGCCGAAAATCCGATAAAGAGTAGGCGTAAAAAATATAAAATTATGAAAAAAAATTTATTCGTATTGAATGTGTTGAGTTGTGTAATGTTATTCACAAGTTGTGAGAATTCTAAAATGACCATTTCACCTTCACATGTCACATTACATTTTGAAGATGAGGTTGGTTTAACTATTATTGACAATCGTTCTAATGTAAATTGGGCTACAGATGATGAATTTGTGGCAAGCGTAAATAATAATGGAATTGTCACAGCAGAACATGTTGGGATAACAACTATTACTGCTAAAAACGGCAAAGAAGAAGCATATTGTTCTGTATCTGTTACCCCAGAATATCATACCTATAATGAACCCATTATGGATTGGGGCTGCTCGAAACAAACTATTATTTCAAGAAAAGGCACACCTGATAGCAATCAATCTAATGCCATTGCGTATCTTCAAAATGAGAGCAAAGGAATACTTGAAATGTATATGTTTGAGAATGGCAAACTTACTAGTAGTGGAATTATACTAAAACTCAGTTATACCAACACTGATGTAGCTTCATTTTTGCTAGAGCGCTATCAACCAATAACCATAACAGATGATGGTACTTATGGATTTATCAATGCTATGACTTTAGAGAAAGCTAATCTTATGGTAGCATTAACCATTGAGGATATAATTCTTGTTGCCTATGGTCCTTTGGATAGTGACAAATATAATATATCTTCCCGTTGCCCTGCTAAAAGTAGAATAGAAGAACAAGAAAAATTGATTACATATTTTTACAATCAATTACTTTTGAAATAGTTTTTTCAATCGTGACAAATAGTATTAGGAACAGAAACTACACAAAAACATAGAGTATAATGTGCCCTATTCTTTTCTATGCTAACGATTATATTCTTTCAATAGACATAAAAAAGGATAATCTTCTAGTATTTTTACCACTGAGTTCACCACACTATTCAGCACCCAAAAACTTTTTCAAAAAAAATACACTCACGCGGGAAGCATAGTAAACACTACACTTCCTGCGTGTTGTATATACCATTTTACTCTCCATATTCTCCAGTATTCAGCACCAAACCACTAAAACGCTGAGTATTCAGCACCCCTATAATATATAGAGGCAAAAAAACAGCGGCAGAAGTAGCGGCAAGTGCAAAATTCTTTTCTATTAGTGTTTATCGTACTTTAGAAGCCGTTAATCCCCAATTAGCGGCAACTTTATTCACTTTTGCCGCTACTTTTTGTAGTATTATTATAGAAACGCAAAAACGGGCAACTAAACTTTCACCCCACCGCCACCCATGAAAATCAGAGTGGTAACGAAGTGGTAAGCGAAGATACCGCTAACCAACTTTCGCCCACTGAAATCCCATCAATAGCCTACAGTTGTACTGTTTTTGTTCTTTGAGGTATTGTAGAGAAAAAATTAATGTTGCTGCAACCAAATTTGCAATACTGGGTCTGCTAAGTAAAATCCGTCTTCTCGTTGTTCTACAAAATCTTTCTCTATCAGCGTTTTTTGGATTTTAATAATATTAGATTTTGTACCAAGCTGGTATTTGGATAGTACTTCTTGCGATGTCCACTGATTATGTTGACCGTCAATAATAGCACGAAGAAAATTAAGTTGGTAATTAGTGAGTGTGCCGATTTGCTCCATAAACAATGGTGTACATTGTGCCAGCAAGTCTTCTACTCCTAACTTGATTTCCTGTTCTGAAACTACATCTTCCGTATTGAGCATGACATTCCAAGCCAATTGCTGCACATACGAAGATTGATTTTCTACCAATTCGCAAATTTGTGAAACATATTGTGCATCTATGGTCAGTCCCTTGTCTGCAAACTTAGATTGGATAAACGGAATCCAATCTTCAGTAGGAATAGGATGTAGATAATTAGGTTCGCCAAACTGATAAAATGGCATACGCTTGTTTTGAAACAGATGGGTCATCATGTGTTGTTTGCTACCAAACAGACAG
>JAGBZD010000024.1 GCA_017628395.1 Paludibacteraceae bacterium
CTTGTGGTTGAAGTGCGATGTTTGGAGCTCTTGGTACATCTTGCAGTAGGCGGTGGTGTTGTAGAACACAGAGCCATTATAGCCCGAAGATAGGTTGGCGCGGTTCACATCGATTTGGTCTTGTATCTCACCAACGCCATCGTCATATCCCTTGTAGCCATCGTATGCGTGGTAAGCAGCTTGTGATACGCAGAAATGCACTTTTTTGCCATCAGACAATTGGTTAGAGAAGTGTTCGCACACATCTTTTGCCCACCATTTGCAGAGCACATCGTAGTCTTGTCCCGCATAGTCACGCGACCAATAGAGTTGTGGATTGATATAGTCCACATAGCCGTCTTTTACCCATTCCACGGGGTTGCAGGCTTGTACATCGTAGTCGTCCAAACCCGTGATACCACTGGGCAGGGTAAGTCCATACGCCTGAGCAGCTTTTTCCTGTGTGGTCCAGATACCAAAAGTACCCATACCAAAGCGTACCCATGGTTTAGTGGCTTGTAGGCTATCGTATAGTACTTTGATACAATCGTCCACATTGTTGCGACGCCAGTCGTCGTCGGTGTCGCCATCTTGATTGACATCCACGACATTGGCGGGTTTGTATAGTGATTTAGACTTAGCATCTTCGGTGGTCGTTCCGCCGTATGGGTAGAAATAGTCATCCATCACAATACCGTCTACATCGTAGTTATTGACAATCTCCATCAACACCTTAATTACATACGCGCGCGCCTGCGGGTAGCCTGGGTCGATGATTTGTCCGCTAAACGAACCATTGTCGTATTTAATAATCCACTCGCCTGCGTGTTGCAATAACTGATCATTGCTGGATAGTGTACCACTGCTGGTCACACGGAAGGGGTTCACCCATATATGCAATTCCAATCCGCGCTTGTGTGCCTCCTCTATGGCGAATGCCAATGGGTCGTATCCTGGGTCTTTGCCACGCGTACCTGTTAGCGCAGCCGACCATGGCTCGTACGATGACTTGTACATGGCATCGCAGAGCGAACGCACTTGCAGGTAGCAAGCGTTCATATTGCCTGCTTGTAGTGTATCGAGTATGGTAGTGAGTTCTTGTTGTTGTTTCAGACGCGAAGCATCGTCTTTGGCTTTGGTCTCTGGCCAGTCGATGCTGGTCACTGTTGCCAGCCATGTAGCACGAAACTCGTGCTTGGGTTCGTTGGCGAAGAGTGTGAATGAAGCTGCCAACAAGATAAGTAAGGAAAGAAGTCGAAGATGTTTCATGGTATCAAGTGCGTGTTATAGAGGGATTAATTGTCCGTGCCACAATATTCCCGTGGCGATTAGTAGAACGGTCAGTGTGAGATATATGGTGCCTGAGGCGGTGGAGGGTTTGCGCAGAGGAAGCATGAGTAGCAATGCTGTGAGCAGGAAGATGCCGCCAAAGATTGCCCACTGCCATGCCGATAGGTGGGGTATATTCTCCAACCATAGCCATTCTAACCAACCTAAGTAGTGTAGCCCGAACATGAGTATGACGCGTACGGCGATAGCGATAAGCGAAGCAAACCACACGCGCCAAGTCATTAGTCCTTTGAAGATCAGGTAGCCCCAAATCAATAGGATACCTGTTAGGATGGCTACTGGCAACGGCGCGAAGAAGCAGCATATGAGTGTGGATAGGAAGGCTTCCTCGGTAGCCTCGTGGTGGAAGTCCGTTCGTAGCAATGTCAGGATAGCCAATAGCACCCCCGTTATCACCAACTGTGCTTGCCAGCAGGTGTGCAGAGCAGGTATGGCGGACATCGCCAGCCAATAGGTAGAGCCCACGAAAGGCGAAGGGAGGTTGGTTTCTCTGCTTCGGTAGAAGCATTGGGTGATGAGCAGCGCGTTGCTGATGGAGAGTAGGAGGGTAACGACCTTCGGAATGAGGTACTCTTGTTCAAAGAATGAAGGCACCCACATAGCCACGCCAAGAACGATCAGGATAATCGTTCTTAGCATGCTATCTTGGGCTATGTTCTTGAGGAAGTACTTCACTGTGTGTGTTGTTATTCTCCTTGCCTTCGGCAGAAATCCCAACTATCTAAACCAGGAATATCTTGTATAGTAGTTTGGATAGTTTAGATTTCTCGCGCTCCAGCGCGTAGGAGTTTTTTTAAAATCCGCAGCGTTTCATGTGGTGCTTAGGATCGGCATCCTTGCCGCGGAACTCTTGGTAGAGCAATGCCGCGTCGCGTGTGCCACCTTGCTCCAAGAGGCGAGCGAACTTCTTCGCCATCTCTGGATTGAAGATGTCACCTGTCTCCTCGAAGGCTGCAAACGCATCGGCATCCAATACGGCTGCCCATGTGTAGCTGTAGTAGCCAGCCGCATAACCTGTGGTGAAGATGTGGTTGTAGAAGGTAGAGCGATAGCGAGTGATGATCTCAGGAATCATCTGCATCTTCTTCATAGAAGCCTCTTCGAATGCGTTTACATCAAACGCCTCGGTGGTAGTCATCTTGTGGTAGTCCATATCGAGGATAGAAGAGCTGAGCAACTCGGTTTGTACGAAGCCTTGGTTGAAGGTACCTGCCTTATTAATCTTAGCCACCAACTCCTCTGGAATGAGTTCGCCTGTTTGGTAGTGGAAGGCGTAGGTCTTCAGCACCTCTGGGTGGTAGCAGTAGTTCTCCATGAATTGGCTTGGCAATTCCACGAAGTCGCGTGGGGTGTTGGTACCTGCAAGCGATTGGTAAGTGGCTTTAGACATGAGGCCGTGCAATGCGTGACCAAACTCGTGGAAGAGAGTCTCTACATCGTCCATAGAGAGGAGCGATGGGTTGCCTGCGGTAGGTTTGTTGAAGTTACCTACATTGATGATTACAGGACGGTGATCCACGCCCTCAGCGTCAATATATTGGTTGCAGATATTGTTCATCCATGCACCTGGGCGTTTGCCAGCGCGTGGGAAGTAGTCGGTATAGAGGATACCTACGAGGCTGCCGTCAGCGTAAGTGACTTTGAACACCTCTACTTCTGGGTTATATACAGGCATACCCTCCAGTTTCTCGAAGTTGAGGCCAAAGAGTTTGTTTGCCAAACCAAACGCACCCTTGCGCACATTATTGAGTTCAAAGTATGGCTTGAGTTCTTCCTCGTTGAGGGCATATTTCTCTACACGGAGTTTCTCTGCGTAATACCACCAGTCCCATGGTTGGAGTTTCTCGCCAGGGAGGTCTTTGTCCATCATCTTTTGCAGTTCAGCAGCTTCGCGCTTAGCAGCAGCGAGGCTTGGACCCCATACAGATGCGAGGAATGCGTCCACGGTCTTGGCATCGTGTGCCATGCAGTCAGCGAGGATATAATCCGCAGGGTTGGTGTAGCCAAAGAGTTGTGCTTTCTCCACGCGCAGTTGCATGATCTTCACAATAATATCCTTGTTGTCGTTCTCGTTGTCGTGGTTGCCACGGGTGGTGTAAGCCATCAGCAGTTCTTTGCGCAGTTCGCGGTTCTCGCAGTATTGGAGTACTGGGGTGAAGCTGGTGCGCTTAGGGGTAAAGAGCCATGCGTCAGGGCGACCAGCAGCGGTAGCCTCTTCTTTGGCTGCGGCTTTGGCGCTCTCAGGAAGACCTTTGAGTTCTGCCTCGTCGGTAATGAAGAGTTGATAGGCATTGGTCTCTGCTACGACATTGTTGCTAAACTTCAGTTCCAGCAGACCGAGCTCTTGGTTGATCTCTTTGAGGCGTGCTTTCTTGTCCTCTGGGAGGTTAGCGCCGTTGTTGGCAAAGGACTTGAAGGTCTCGGTGAGCAGACGCATTTGCTCGTCGTTAAGCCCGAGGTTCTCGCGCTCATCATATACGGCTTTCACGCGTTGGAAGAGGGCCTCGTTGAGGATAATGCCGTCGTTGAGTGCGGAGAGTTTAGGAGACAGTTCCGCAGCGATAGCGTTCATCTCATCGTTGCCGTCAGCTTCGATGACATTGAAGAACACACCTACAACCTTGTTGAGGAGTTCGCCGCTGCGGTCGAGTGCCTCGATGGTGTTGGCGAAGGTAGGTGCTTCGGGGTTATTAGCGATAGCAGCAATCTCTGCTTCGTTCTCTGCGATAGCTTTCTCAAAAGCAGGCAGATAGTGTTCGATTTTCACTTGGTCGAAAGCAGGTACACCGTAAGGGGTGTTCTGCTCTACGAGCAATGGGTTCTCGTTTTTAGTACATGCCATAAGCGTTACGAGCGCAAGGCTCAGGAAAAAGATTTTTTTCATATGTTGTTATGCTTTCTTAATGATACAATTGATAGTATAGCCGTCCATTTCGAGGGCAGTGCCATTGGTGAGGTTGTCCACCAAAGTGAGTGAAGTGGCAAGGACTTGCGAAGCGATATAGTCGTTGCAGTTGGTGACTGCTGCGGCTATCTCCTCGCGGTTCTCCAATTGTACGGCAATGCGGTCGGTGATCTCCAAGCCAGAAGACTTGCGGAGGTTCTGGATACGGTTGATGAGTTCGCGTGCGATACCCTCTTCGATAAGCGCAGGAGTGAGTTCAATATCAAGAGCAATGGTAATAGTGCCATTGTTGGCCACGAGCCAGCCTGGCATATCCTCGGTGATGATATCCACATCTTCTGCGACAAGCGCATAGTCGCAGAGGGTGAAGGTACCTGCTGCTTCAAATGCAGCAATATCGTCTTGGCTCATTTGGGCAATGGCAGCAGCGAGTTGCTTCATCATACCGCCGACTTTCTTGCCCAGCACCTTGAAGTTGGGTTTGATCTTCTTCACGAGTTTAATCTCGGAATCCTCCGCACGCACGATAACCAACTCCTTGACATTCACCTCGCTCTTGATGAGGTCTTCTACGCGGAGCAATGCCTCGAGGGTCTCTTGGTCAGGCGCAGGGATAACGGCTTTCTGGAGTGGTTGGCGCACATTCTTCTCGGCGCGTTTGCGGAGCGAGAGAATCATAGAGGTGGCTTGTTGTGCGAGCGACATACTGCGCTCCAACTCAAGGTTAATCATCGCCTCGTCTGCTACAGGCCATTGGCTGAGGTGAACGGTTTCGCCTGTCAAGTCGCGGTAGAGGCGGTCGCCATAGAATGGTGCGTTAGGCGCCATGAGTTGGGCAACGGTCTTGAGGCAGGTATAGAGGGTATAGTAAGCCGCTTGCTTGTCGGCATCCATCTCGCCACCCCAGAAACGCTTGCGGTTGAGGCGCACATACCAGTTGCTGAGATCGTCTTGCACGAAGTCGGAGATAGCGCGACCTGCTTTCGTTGGCTCGTATGCCTCGTAGGCTGCGGTCACCTCTTTGATGAGGGAGTTGAGGCGGGAGAGAATCCATTTATCAATTTCGGCATCTGGCGTCTGGCATCCGGCTTCCGGTGTCCAACCATCTACATTGGCGTAGAGCGCGAAGAATCCGTATGTATTATACAGTGTGCCGAAGAACTTACGGCGAATCTCGTCCACACCTTCTGGGTCAAACTTCAGGTTCTCCCATGGGCTGGAGTTGGTGAGCATGTACCAGCGTACCGCGTCTGCGCCGTACTTGTCGAGTGCGCCGAATGGATCGACAGCATTGCCGAGGCGCTTGGACATCTTGTTGCCGTTCTTGTCGAGTACCAATCCGTTGCTGATGACATTCTTGTATGCCACGCTGCCCTCAATCATGGTGTGGATAGCGTGGAGGGTGAAGAACCAACCGCGTGTTTGGTCCACACCCTCAGAGATAAAGTCCGCGGTGCGTGGTGCGTCTTGGTTCTCGAATGGGTAGTGGTTTTGTGCATATGGCATAGCACCAGAATCAAACCACACATCAATGAGGTCAAGCTCGCGCTTCATTGGTTTGCCCGAAGGAGAGCAGAGAATGATATTATCCACATATGGACGGTGGAGGTCAATGACAGCAGGGTCGTAGTTCTCTTTGGAGTAGTTGCCAACCTCATGCTTTGGCCAAGGGTTCTCAGTCATAAAGCCCGCAGCAATGGACTTGTCAATCTCCTGCATGAGTTCGGCGATAGAGCCGATGCAGAGTTCTTCTTGTCCGTCCTCGGTGCGCCAGATTGGGAGTGGTGTACCCCAGTAGCGTGAGCGGGAGAGGTTCCAGTCGTTGAGGTTCTCCAGCCACTTGCCGAAGCGACCCGTACCTGTACTCTCTGGTTGCCAGTTGATGGTGTTGTTGAGTGCCATCATCTCCTCGCGCGCTTGGGTAGAGCGAATGAACCATGAGTCGAGTGGGTAGTAGAGCACAGGCTTGTCGGTACGCCAGCAGTGTGGGTAGTTGTGCACATGCTTCTCAATGCGGAACGCTTTGTTCTCGCCTTTGAGCCAAATACAGATGCTGATGTCAAGGGTCTCATCTTTGTCCGTGAGATTAGCGTCATAGGCATTCTTTACGAAGCGTCCAGCCCATGGCTCGTATGCTTCTACATGTACTTGGTTCTTTACGAACTCCTCGTCGAGGTCTTCGAGCAGGAAGAACTTACCCGTCATGTCCACCATTGGGCGTTGCTCGCCTTTCTTGGTGAGGAAGACCATGCCTGGTACGCCTGCTTTCTTGGCTACAAATGCGTCATCTGCACCAAAAGTAGGTGCGATATGCACGATACCTGTACCATCTTCGGTGGTCACATAGTCGCCGAGGATAATCTTAAATGCGCCCTCTCCGGGGTTTGCCCAAGGAATCAATTGCTCGTATTGCACACCCTCGAGGTCGGTACCTTTGCCGCGCCAGAGGACTTCGGGTGCTTCGCCGAGTTCTTTGGCGTAAGCCGCGAGGCGAGCCTCTGCTAGCAAGTAGTACACCTCTTCGCCTTTCGCCTCATCGCCTTCTTGCCTTTTCGCCTTACTATATGGGTTCTCACCCTTCACGATTACATAGTCAATCTTTGGACCTACGCACAACGCCGTATTGCTTGGCAATGTCCAAGGGGTAGTGGTCCACGCGAGAGCGTACAATTTTCCGCTGTCAACAATGCTACACAACTCTACACTATTGCTACACAATCCTACACCTTTCACCTTAAACTGCGCCGTGCAGGTGGTGTCCTTGACATCGCGGTAGCAACCGGGTTGGTTCAACTCGTGTGATGACAAACCCGTACCCGCAGCTGGCGAATAAGGCTGAATGGTGTAGCCTTTGTACAAATATCCCTTCTTGTACAACTCCTTCAGCAGCCACCAGAGGGTCTCGATGAACTTGTTGTCGTAGGTGATATATGGATTGTCAAGGTCCACCCAGTAGCCCATTTGTTTGGTGAGGTTGGTCCATTCTTGGGTGTATTTCATCACCTCGCGGCGGCAGGCAGCATTGTACTCGTCCACGCTGATCTTCTTGCCGATATCTTCTTTGGTGATACCGAGCAGTTTCTCTACGCCCAATTCCACAGGCAAACCGTGGGTATCCCAGCCCGCTTTGCGCTTGACTTGGTAGCCCTGCATGGTCTTGAAGCGGCAGAAAGTATCTTTGATAGTACGAGCCATTACATGGTGAATACCTGGCATACCGTTTGCCGAAGGAGGACCTTCGAAGAAGAGGAACGAAGGGTTGCCTTCGCGTGTTTCGATACTCTTGTGGAACAAGTCTTCTTTCTCCCATTGCTCAAGGATTTGCTTGCTCAGCTCTGCCAAGTTCAGTTGTTTGTACTCGTTAAAGTGTTTCATTTTGTTGTTAAAGTTTTATTTTTCAGTTGTTTATATTTCGCGTTTCAGTTGTTCGCACGCTCTGCCTACGCATATGCGCACGAAATCCGCTGCAAAGGTACAAAAAAAAATGCGGTTGCGCAAATTTTTGAGTTGAAAAAGTTTAGGAGTTTTTAAAACCCAAATCGGTCATTAGATTTTGTAAATGTTATCAAGTGATTTTTGAGTAGATTTTTGGCTTCTTTGAAGGAGTGTAGCGAGCTACACGAGTGAAAAGAGACGAAAAAGATACCAAAAAGGATTGATAACATACAAAAAGTGAATGTTTACAACCAAAACTGAAATGGGGTACGGTCTATGACCGATTTGGGTTTAACGCTCGCCTCTCCTTATAAGTTTTTAGGAATTTATATACCAGTTGATTCTTCCTATTGGAACCCTCATTTGCCGTGTCTGTTCCGATACATAACCGATACATAACCGATACATAACCGACACATAACCGATACATATGAATACCCCGTGAATACTCCCAGAATACTCCACGAATATCCCATGAATACCCCTATCTTTAGACTCCTATGGGATTAGCATACCCTCAAGCGCCCTACATATCGGAATAGGAGAAAGGGAAACTACACCCTTCAAATGTAGAAAAACAAGCGGATTGATACTTTTTTTCTACAAAAATTTGGTCATGTCAAACAAAAGTAGTACCTTTGTGGGTTGTAACGACCTATAAAGCAAAAACTAATAACACTAATCATAATGAAAAACAATCTTTCTACTCTTTTTGTTGCAGCCCTTTTGCTGCTCGCTTCATCTATCTCAGCCCAAGGCTTAGCTGGCAAAAAAATCTATGTTAACCCAGGACATGGTAGCTATGGTTGGGATGACAGACCACAATCTACTATTCCTTATCCCATTCTCAAGAAGGCAGATGGTACCTCATTGGGCATCCCAGACACTTGTGGTTTCTTTGAGTCCAACACCAATCTGCAAAAATGCTTGTACCTCGGAAAAAAGTTGGAGCAATATGGTGCTAAAGTGACTTATTCTCACACCAAATGCGGTCCTTGGGATTATGAGAAAGTAGATGGCACTTATCCAAAATATTTCTTTAAAGACGGAGACTGGCAAGGTAATAGTATCGCAGCATGGTATACAAATTGGGTTGTAGATTCTGCAACTTGGTATGGGGATCTAAACACAAATTCCCCTTATAGATATACTAAACACCCAGACATTCGTAAATACAATCGCATACCTACACTGATTGCACGAGAAGTTGGCGACTCTGTAGTCAATGGTTATGAGTATGATTGTTTTATTTCAGTTCACTCTAACGCCCCAGGAAATGCCAGTGATAATCAGACAAACTACCCGCTATTTCTATATCGCGGATTTAATATGGATGGAAGTAACGCATCCCAAAACCAAGACATATCTTACTATTCCCCAGGAAGTTACGAAATGGCAGATGCAGCATGGGAGCATTGCTACGAGTTGTTAGAAGGAGTGGGGTCGCTTTGTCATCCCTACCGAGAAGAACCATCGGTGGATAAAAAATTCATTTCTGGAGATTTAGATTTTTACCGCCGAAACACATCATATCCTGATGGATTGTATGTAGATCAAGACACGCTTGAGTTTGCAGGTAGAGAATACTATTCATACCTTGGCGTGATTCGCCATATGGTTCCAGGCTTCTTGGCGGAAGGTTATTACCACTCTTACGGTCCTGCTCGCCACCAAGCGCTCAACTATGATTATTGTCGAATGGAAGGCCTTGCCTACTTCCGCGGAATAAGGGATTATTTTGGCGGAGCCCCAGAGACTGTAGGCTACATATGCGGCGTCATCAAAGACAATACTACCAAGATGTTCGACCATCCAGACTACCAATACCATTCCGACTCCCACGACCAATGGATGCCTTGCAACGGCGCTACCGTCATTCTTAAAAAGGCAGGGGAAGAAATCAACCGCTACACTTGCGACAGCAACTACAATGGCATCTTTGTCTTCTATGAACTCGACCCAGGAACCTATACCCTTGAATCGGAATACGAAGGACTTACTTTCTCAGAAGTGGTCGAGGTAGAAGCCGACAAGACAACCTATTCGCGCCTCTATCCTACAGCCATACCACACATCTGTGCTTACGATCTAAATGTAGAGCAAAATGGTGACTCCTATACTTTTAGTTTCTACGCTAACAGCACTGCGGAAAATGCCAACATTATTTTCTACAACAACGAGAAACAAGAGATAGGCAGCTACCCAATCTCCGCTACTAAAGGAGCAAACTCTATCACCTTGTCCACGCTCAATCTCCCTGGAGATGTAGGTCAAACGCTCTCATGGGCAGTAGAGTTAGAAGGTAAAAACATCGAAGAATTTGCGTTGGTTCATAGTGACAACTCGCTGGATATGCATACTACCTCTCAACTCTTCAATGCTGTCAACACCAATCCAATGTCCGACAACTTTGGAGAGATTTATGTGCTACACCGTGCTGGACGATTAAAACAAGAACCAACAGCTGCTGCCGATAATGGTTTGTGGGTATATGATCACGAACTAACAAAACAAAACACGGAGGTTTATAAAGGTGGCAGTCCATTTGGTCACCCCACTCGCATGGGTATTGATAGCGAGGGGTATTTATACATATCTGATTGGTCAAGTGCTAATTCTGGTATTCATATCGCCAACACTGCGGACTTATCACAACCGTTTACCCAATTCTATGCGGGAACGCGCGACGCTGATGGAAAATTCACCTACAATAGTATTTCCACAGGTTCTGCTACTTCGGGTAACTATATCTATGGTACAGGCAAAGATACCAAGTTATATGTGTGTGACGAGCAGAACGCTGGCAATGGAATAGCGATATACAACATCGGTCAAGAGGATGGCGCAATTCTCCATCAATGGACAAAAGTTGCTGATAAAATTATCACATATCAAGGTAAAGCAACTGGAAATTCTGCAGTTTGGGCAACAAGTAAAGGTGTTTTCATTAGTCAGGACCGCTGGGAACATGATGCATGGCATGAGTTGCAATTTTACAACAATAGCGGAACGTGCGTGTTTACTTCTGAGAATCATAACGACTTCGATGGATTAAGTGGAGGAGGATTTGTTGTTTCTCCAGATGAGAAAATATTGATTTTGAATAGCGGCGGAGAGAGCAAACAATTCAAAGTCTTTGATATCACTTGGAATGGTGAAACTCCTACATTAACATTGAGTGACACCTATTCTCATAGTCTTGGTGCTATTCGTCAGATGAACTGGGACTACGCGGGTAACTTGGTGTGCTCAGGAGATGATGGTATTCATATCTTCACGGTTCCAACCAACGACAACACAACCCTTGTGCCCGCCCGCGCTACAGTTGTTAAGCTGCAACCACAACCTGCTCCTGCTAACCAGCGCATTTGGGCATTCGACTTGAAGTGTAAACCTACCATGGCGGGTTATCAATTCACTTTCAAGTCTGTTGCGAATGGAGTAGGATCCTTAACTCTCAAAGACGAACAAGGTAAGGCTCTTAAAAGTTGTTATATATCATCAGTAACGCAAGGCGAGAATACATTTACTATTCCATACGATGATATGCCACAAACCCGCGATGACCTTTCTTGGGAAATCACACTCGCAGCAGGCGCGGTAGAGCAAGGGGCTAACCTACAAGAAGTGACTACGGATGAAGATAAATACTACTACTATCTTGCTCAAGATGTCACTACCAACACAAACCCCGAATCCGAACATTTCGGCAAGATCTATGTACTTGAACCATACGCTGGTAAAAATGATGGTAAAAATACGCATAGCAAAACGCAAAAAGCAGGTATCTATGTGTATGACCCATTGCTAAACTTAGAAAATTATGCCAAAGGCTATTTGCCAGAGGGGGTAGATGTTACTAAATTTGACCCAGGTCATCAGTATCGCGTTCTACACCGCATTGCGGTTGATCCTATCACGAACGAGGTGGCTTTCGTGCAAAGCAAAACAAATCAGTTATGGATTGCTAATCCAGATGACCTCAATGCACAAGCGACAAATATCATTCAAGGATTAGGCACAGATGCTTCATCGCTATGTTATGACTCCAATGGTAATCTCTTTGTGTTTGGATATAACTCTGCTGAAGAAAAGGCAGTTATTTATAAAAAAGAAGTAGGTTCTAATAATTTCAATCCATTCGTTGAGATAGATCCTTGGGAGTACGAAAATGAGCGTAACTCTATGGCATCCGATGGTCGAGGCGGACTTTGGGTGATTTCTCAATTCTCGGGAAATAATTATGGTAACTTCTTCCATGTAAACCAAAATGGTGATGTTGATTTTAACATCGGTACGAATGGTACAACGCTAACTGGTAAACTCCTCAAAACAGATATGCCAGAAAATATGCCAATCATATTCAATCGTGGACAGTTGGCATATGATGCGAAGCGTAATATATTAGCAATTGGTGGTGACTCCAAAGTGACATTGTACAAAGCAACATACTCCCTTACTACTCCTTCTTTAGAGTATTGGACTTCCACCTCTACATTAGGTAACATTGACGGAATCGCATTCGACTATGCAGGCGACTTGCATGTGATGTGTGCTTCTAAGGAGCGTTTCTACAAATTTGCAGTGCCTACCGATAACAATGTATGCACCACACCTGCACCTACCTCGCAAATCATACCTCATAGATTTGTACTTCAAGATACAAAGCACAACCAAACGGCACTCAATAATATTAAGGGTCAAACCGTAGATGCGCTCGTGTGCCGCTCGCTGACGGCTGGTATGTACAATACGCTTTGCTTGCCATTTGAATTGGAGCTGGATGCGTTTGATGACACGCCTCTTGACGGTGCTAAAGTACTAAAATATTCACATTCTGAGGAATTAGATGGTGATATTCTACTCTATTTCGATGAGGTTACTGCTATGGAAGCGGGAGTACCGTACCTTATCGAGCCACAAGCCGATATTGATGTGCCAATGGATTTTATGGGCGTGCGAATAACAGAAACAGATGAAGAGATAGCAGGTGATTCAGATGATAATGGTATTTCATTCAATGGTATCCTTGCTCCTAAGACTTTGGAAGCTAACGAAAAGAGTATCCTCTTCTTGGTGTCTGGCAATCGTCTGGCGTGGGCAAACACTACCGCAGAGATGTATGGTATGCGTGGATACTTCATCGTTCCCAATGGTAAATACAATAAACTCTCAACACGCGCGTACATCAGTACCAAGGAGTCTGAAACGACAGACTTGCAGCAACCTTCTGCCATCAAAGTGGCAACTAAATTCATTCAAAATGGCGTGCTTTATATCCAACGAGAAGGCGAAGTTTATACGATAATGGGCACAAAAGTGCAATAAAATGCATAAAAATTTGGTCAATTCAAAAAAAAGTAGTACCTTTGCACGATTTTTCGCGCGTTTGCGTACGGCTTGCTGTGTGTGGACGCTGTGAACAGAGTGATAAATAACTAATTATTAACAATTTAATTAACTAATCAAACATTATGTTAAATCATTACGAAGCCGCTTTCGTGTTGACTCCCGTTTTGTCTGAACCACAGATGAAGGAAGCGGTTGACAAATTCGAGAAACTTCTCGTGGAGAATGGCGGTACCATTCTTAACCGTGAGGAGTGGGGTTTGAAGAAATTGGCTTACCCTATCCAAGGCAAAACAACGGGATTCTACGCCTTGCTGCAATTTGATGTAGAACCTGAGATGATTGCGAAGCTCGAGACAGCATTCCGTCGTGATGAGCGCGTATTGCGTTTCCTCACTACCCGTCTTGACAAGTACGCATTTGAGTACGCTCAAAAGCGTCGTAACGCAAATGTTAAACCAGTAGAACAAGAGGAGGCTTAATCATGGCACAAAATGACGAAATCCGCTATTTGACCCCAAAGACCAACGAGGCAAAGAAGAAAAAGTACTGCCGCTTCAAAAAGTCTGGCATCAAGTACATCGACTACAAAGATCCTGAGTTCCTCAAGAAGTTCCTTAACGAGCAAGGTAAGATTCTTCCTCGCCGTATCACAGGTACAAGCTTGAAGTATCAACGCAAGGTGGCTCAAGCCGTGAAGAAAGCGCGTCACTTGGCTTTGCTCCCATATGTAACCGATATGATGAAATAATCGTTCGAGTTAAACGAGATAAGAAGTAATTCAAACCATTTAATTAGAAAGGAAACATCATGGAAGTAATTTTGATTCAAGATGTAGCTAACTTGGGCTACAAGAACGATATTATTAAGGTAAAAGATGGTTACGGTCGTAACTACCTCATCCCTAACCGTTTGGCTGTGATTGCTAACGATAGCAACCGCAAACAATTGGCTGAGAACCTCAAACAACAAGCACACAAGATGGCTAAACTCTTGGCTGACGCTCAAGCATTGGCTGAGAAATTGGCTAACACCGTTATCACCCTCTCTGCAAAGGCAAACGAGGACGGCAAGATCTTCGGTACTATCACTACCGCTCAAGTATCTGAGGCTTTGGCTGCTCAAGGTATTGAGATCGACAAGAAAGTGATCACTATCGACGAGGCTGTGAAAGTTTTGGGCGAGGCTACTGCTACTGCTAAACTTCACCGCGAGGTAAAGGCTGAGATTAAGTTGAATGTTGTTGCTGAGTAATCGGCTAAAGAAAGGAAACAAATTATGAAAAAAGGAATTCATCCAGAGAGCTACCGCGTTGTAGTTTTCAAAGATATGTCCGATGGCACACAGTTCTTCTCTCGCTCTACAGCTAACACGAAGGACACCATCGAGATTGATGGCACTACTTATCCATTGATCAAGTTGGAAATCTCCAACACCAGTCACCCATTCTATACTGGTAAGTCTAAACTCGTGGATACCGCAGGTCGCGTTGACAAGTTTATGTCTCGCTACGGTAACCGCAAGCGTAACTAATACGGTAAACAAAAAAAGGCGAGCAAGACTGCTCGCCTTTTTTAATCCCAGCCTTTACACTTTACACCCTACACTTTACATAGATACCTATGAAAGCCATTCTCTACAAACAATTAGGCAAACATCTACTTTTCTCTGTGGGTGTTTATACTGCCTTATTCCTTGTATTATATACTATAGAGTGGTTAGTACCTTCCTTATCTACTAAACTTCTACAATGGCACGATCCTGCCTTCATCGTAGGAATACCTGCCAGCGTTGTTGGAACAGCTTATGTGCTGACCATACGTAACCCTATGAACTATACAGGTTTCATAGCAGGAATTATCATGGCTATTCTTCTTGCGTGGCAATTTGCTCTTATGCAGCAATGGAGTCTAACATGCCTACAGTTATTTATCTTCATTCCCTTCATGATTATGTCAATTGTTCGTTGGAGAAAACCAGTTGTCTCTGACGACACAACGGAAGATGCATTAGAAACAACATTATTAGAAACAAAATATCAACTACTCAACATATTCCTCCTCATTTTACTAACTGCATTAGACGCTGGATTTATCACACACTTCAAGGAGGCAATCGCATCACCTGACTTGCTCTCTAATATCATGAGTGGAATTATGATTGGATCATCTATTTTAGCTAACTTCTGGATGATTTACAAGAAGCTTGATGCTTGGATATGGTGGATTGTATATAATCTTGCTGGTATCGTATTCTACATCCTCGTGGCTAATATATTCTCGCTTATTCTATTCCTTGTCTTTCTTGTGGTCAATACTCGTGCCGCAATAACATGGTATAAATTATACAAACTACAACAATGAAACGCAAACAAGATACATCTTTTCGAGTGGAGGCAGCGGCAGAGTTGATGCCCTTTCTGCTCTCTAAGTTGGGCGGTATGACCCGCACCAGCGTCAAACAACTGCTCAGTCAGCGTCGCGTGACGGTGAATGCAGGTATTCAAACCCGTCACGACACCCCGCTCAAAGCGGGCGATGTGGTACAAGTCCTACAAGGTAGAGGTAATGTGGAACTCCGTCACCCCAAACTGCGTATCATCTACGAAGATGATGCGCTCATCATCGTGGAGAAGAAGAACGGACTGCTCACTGTGCCATACAACCCAAAAAGCAGCGAAATGACCGCATACTCTATCCTGAAGGATTATGTGCGTAAGCAATCAAATCGCAATACCGTGCATGTGGTCCATCGCTTAGATCGCGAAACAAGCGGTGTATTGGTATTCGCTAAATCGCCTGAACTGCAAGAGTATATGCGCACCTATTGGCGCCAACTGGTCACCAAGCGCACCTATGTTGCCCTTGTGGAAGGACAGTTCGCACAGAAAGAGGGTACTATCACCACTTGGCTGACCGAAGATACACACACAGGTATGGTCTATTCATCGCCTAAAGATGATGGCGGACAAAAAGCCGTGACGCACTACAAGGTGCTCAAAGAATTGGAAGCCGGACTCGGGAGCCCGGATTTAGCCATGTCTCTCATAGAACTGAACCTCGAGACGGGTCGCACCAATCAGATTCGTGTGCACATGCAGAGCGTAGGTCACCCCGTGATTGGCGACCGAAAGTATGGACATGGCAACGAGTATTCGCCCGTTGACCGCCTCTGTCTGCATGCCAAGGTGCTGGAGTTTATCCACCCCATGACCGAGAAAAAAGTGCGCTTTGAGGCAGCAGCTCCTAAGGAAATGCTGCGCCCATTTAATGAGTAAGTAGGAATTAGGTTAGAGGTTAAAGGTTAGAGGCTAAAGGCACGGAATATGCGGCTTTTCCGCCCCGCCTTTACACCTTACACCCTATACTTTACACCCTACACGATACACTAAAAAAAGAAATATGAAACTATCATTCAACGATGTTTTTCAACCAAAGCTCTTCCATACGCTGAAGAGCTACACCAAGCAAAAACTGCTGCAAGACTCTGTGGCAGGACTAATCGTAGGCGTGGTGGCTATCCCATTGGCTATTGCTTTTGGTATAGCCTCTGGCGTTGGACCTGCTGAGGGTCTTATTACCGCAATCTTGGCGGGATTTATCATCTCTGCTTTCGGTGGTAGCAAAGTGCAGATTGGCGGTCCTACGGGCGCGTTCATTGTTATCATCTATGGCGTGATTCAGCAACACGGACTCACGGGCTTGCTCATTGCCACGATTATGGCGGGTATTATGCTCATTCTCATGGGCGTGTTCAAACTGGGCAGTATCATCAAGTTTGTGCCTTATCCTGTGATCGTGGGCTTCACGGCGGGTATTGCGCTGACTATCTTCTCGACCCAGATGAATGACCTATTTGGTATGAATATACAAGGCGTGCCTGCGGATTTTATCCATAAATGGGTATGCTACGCCGAGCACTGGAAGGATATTAACTGGTGGGCATTCGGCATAGGTATCACCTCGTTGGCGATACTAATTGGCATGCCTCGTATTAGCAAGAAAATCCCTGGTTCACTGGTGGTTATCATCGTGATGACCCTCGTCACATGGCTGTTGCGTCGTTACGCAGGCGTGGAGAGTATAAAGACTATCGGCGACCTCTATACTATCCCTAACGGTATTCCTGCGCCACACTTGCCTTCCTTCGAGTTGGCAGAGGGACAAACCTTCTGGAGCTTGGTGCAAAGTCTTTTCCCTGCGGCTTTCACCATCGCGATGCTGGGCGCTATTGAGTCCTTGCTCTCTGCTATGGTGGCAGACGGTGTGATAGGCGATCGACATAACTCCAATACCGAGCTGATTGCTCAGGGTATGGCGAACGTGGTGGTGCCATTCTTTGGTGGTATCCCTGCTACGGGTGCCATCGCGCGTACCATGACCAATATCAACAACGGCGGCAAGACCCCTGTGGCAGGTATCGTGCACGCTATTGTACTGATGGCGGTACTGCTGTTCTTTAGTCCATTGGTTGGACTGATACCTATGGCATGTTTGGCGGGTATATTGATTATGGTGAGTTACAACATGTCAGAGTGGCGTTCTATCGTATGGCTTGCCAAGAACCCCAAATCGGACTTCTTGGTGATGCTGGTTACTTTCATTCTGACCGTACTCTTCGACCTTACTATCGCTATTGAGGTGGGGTTGCTGTTGGCGGTTATTCTCTTCATCAAGCGTACCAACGAGTCCACTACGGTGCAGTCTTTCACCAATGAACTCGACCCAACGCACAACAACGACCTTCGTTTGCATGGTCAGGACTTGGAGACCCTGAAGATTCCGCCTTTTACAGAGGTATATGAGATTGATGGTCCGTACTTCTTCGGTATTGCCAACAAGTTCGACGACATCAGCCGCCGCACGCATAGTGGCGACCAGAAAGTGCGTATTATTCGTATGCGTAAGGTGTCGTTTATCGACTCCACGGGTATTCACAACTTGGAGCAACTGCATATGCGCTTGCAGCGCGATGGCATACAGTTGGTGCTCTCAGGTGTCAATGAGAAAGTATTCAACACGCTGGACAAAGCTGGGTTGGTCAACAAAATCGGTCGCGAGAATGTGCGCAACCATATCAATGGTGCCCTCTCTCGTGCCGAGGAAATAGTGAAATCAGGTAATTAGGCGATAAGGCGAAAGGCAAGAGGCCAGAAAATAGCGGCTTTGCCGCATAATACCAGCCTCTAACCTTTAACCTCTAACCTTTAACCTCTAAAAATAGAAAAATATGAAACGCGTTCTTCTTTCCGCATGGCTACTGTGTTTGGCAGTAGCGATAATGGCTCAAGCCAAGTATGTATTCTTCTTCATTGGCGATGGCATGGGACCTAACCAAGTACTCACCGCCGAGATGTACCAAGCAGCTCTGAAGGGCGAGAACGGTCGTGTGCCATTGCTCATGACCCAGTTCCCCTATTCGGGTCAAGCGGCTACTTTCTCCGCTTCGGACGGTATCACCGACTCCGCTGCGGCAGGCACTTGCCTCGCTTCGGGAAAGAAGACCAACAATGGTATGATTGGTCAAACGCCTGACGGCGCACCTGCTTATAGTGTTGCCTCCGACCTGAAGAAAGAGGGGTGGGGTATTGGTATCATGTCCACTGTACCTGTGGATCATGCTACGCCTGCTTCGCACTATGCGCATGCCGAGAAACGCAGCAATTATTATCTTATCGGCACGCACCTCGCGGAGTCGGACTTCGATTTCTTTGGCGGTGGCGGTTTCCAACGCCCTGTGAACAAGGACGATGCTGCGGCGCCTAACCTCTATGACCTCTGCAAGAAGAATGGTTATACGCTGGTGGGCAGCTACGCCGAGGCGCAAAAGAATCTGAAGAAAAAGAAAATGCTGCTTGTGCCACAAGTTAATCTGGATAATCCGAACAAAGGTGCAGAAGCATTGCCATATGCCATTGACCAGCAAGAGGGCGACCTCAACTTGGCGCAGATAGTGGATGTGGCTATCCAGCATCTCTCTAAGCATGACCGTTTCTTTATGATGGCTGAGGGCGGCAAGATTGATTATGCAGGTCACGGCAACGATGGGGCAACGAATATCCAAGAGGTGTTGGATTTCGACCGTGCGATACAGGTGGCATATCGCTTCTACGAGCAACACCCCGATGAGACGCTTATCGTGGTGACAGCAGACCACGAGACGGGTGGTATGGCACTCGGCAATAACCAACCATTGCGTTTGGAGCGCTTGGCGCATCAGAAGTGTTCATCGGACACCCTTTCTGATCGCCTCACGGCTTTGTGTCAGCAATATGCAGAGCAACTCACTTGGGAGCAGGTAAAGGCGTTCTTGGCAGCGAATACGGGCTTATTTGGGGAGTTGTCGGTTGCAGCTGAAGAAGAGGCAGTTTTGCAGGAGGCTTTTAGTAATATGATGCGCCAACAAGAGTCGCTCAAGACGCTCTATGCCGACATCAACGCTTTGGCGGCGAAAGCCAAGGAGTTGGTGAATTACAAAGCGGGCTTGGGTTGGACCACGCATAGCCATACGGCTACGGCAGTACCTGTCTTCGCTGTGGGTGTAGGTGCAGAGCGCTTCACGGGCTGGATGGACAACAGCGACATCGCTCCACGCATCTATCAAGCTACGAGATAAGGAAGGTAGTTGCCGTGCAGTTGTGCAGTTCATGGCTTAGCCATTTATTTCTACTGGGTATGAAAATTCTATCTTATTACGCAGTTTTGGATTATGCGCAACTTCGATGAGTTTGTTGGTTAATAATTCAACAAGCTCTTGCTCTTTAGGAGTTAAATACAATAGTTGTATTACTCATATCTGCGCAGTTTTATCTCCTCGTCGGAGCAGAGTTTATAAACACGATTCTGGATATAGTTGGAGAGTTCTTGCACATTGCGTTTGTTTTGTGGAATGGCACATAGGTTAATGAATACCTTCGCCTTGCTCTCAATGATAACATCTGTGGTTTGCGTGCCTTTGGCTACCACGCGAATGCGGATGTCTTGTCCTGTAGGAATAAGACGCCAGCCATGCGATGCGGTGAGGACAAAATTGTCCTCATCGTACCGCACACATTTAAAGTCATTCGTTGTCTGCAAGACATGTTTCACACAAGCAAACACACACCTTGCAGGAAGGGGAAAGGTCAGAGTGGTTTTCATTCTTCCTCTTTCTTCTTGTTTGAAAATAAAGGTATAATTAACAACACTCCTACTATCTCACAAATGAATCGTAAGAACTGGTGATTTTTCCACCAGAGTGAATAGTTATCCCAGCCCATTACTATGCACATTGTAATTAATGCAAATGCATATACTGCTAGTAAGATAATACAACTCTTTTTCATAATCGAAGGTATATTACATTATCTGTATTTTACATTTACTGTAATTGATTTATCTTCTCCTATTGTTGTGTCAATTTGAAATTTATCTGCTGGGAGGTTTAATTTAAAACCTTTAATATGATTAATCTTAATCTGCATGTTATCTACACCTTGTTCATGCCCTTGTTCAATAAGCTTTTCTACTGCTTGTTGTTGAATCTTTAGTTCTTCTTGTTGTGAGATTTTGATTTTATCGTATAACTTGATTGCAAGATATAACAATGGAATAGAAGTGAATGCTACAAGTGAGAGGGTTTTACTAATACCTTCTTTCGTTGTTAAATCAATAACTAGTGATGCCAGTTCTTTTGATGTTTTGTTTGATAATTGGTTGTTCATGATGAGTAATTAATTTAGTTAGTTAATTAATATTATTGTTGTAGAGGTTTTTATTAAGGCTTCTTTCGTTGCCGTGTCGTTGCCGTGTTTGTCTCGAAACCGCCAAGGAAATTGAAAGATTTTTATATAAAAAGCGCAGAGTAGTATCTTCCTTCGTCACAAACAAGGCTCTGGTAAACCCTACAGAAACAAAGAGAAATAATGCTCCACGCTGTATATGATTTCTCAAAAAATTCATATACACGGAAACGCTTACTCTTTGCCCTTCTGTTGATGAAATGTACCAGATTTCTGTTTGTTGGGTCAAAAGTAATTACGCTTTCTGTTTTGGATTTCTCCCCAAAACGCTACAAAATTACTACATTTTTTTCAAAGAGCAAAATTTTAGGAGCATTATTTCTCGTTTTCGCTACAAAATTAGTTAAAAATTATGAAAATGCCAATGAATCGTACCTAAAAAGGATAAACAAGCATAATCTTGTATCAAACCAAAAGACTTTGATACAAAATTGGCAGAGGGATTTGCATAAACACTAATTTTTGTGTACCTTTGCGCGAAATTTCTATGACAAACCGCAAAGACATATTGCAACAATTGGTCAAACACTGCTTTTTTGCTGCCAACAACACCCGATTGGCAAGCCTCTTGGGGCAAAAAGGCAGAATGAACATCACACGCCTAATAGACGGTACATTGGGCGACAGAGCCGTTAATCACCTTTGGGAGGAAATTAGCAGACTGTTTGGTGTGCCCGAGGAGATATTACCCCATTTGCCTACCGTTTGGGATTTGTGCAATCAACTGAAAAATACGCCTGAAGCGTTACGATTGGATTCACCTCCAGAGGAACACACCCAACCCCAAAGCATAGACAACGACACATGGCAGCAGATACAAGCGCTCTGGGGACAGGATAGGATGTTGTATTACATCTTGTTGGGCTTGCTCTATGCCAAATGCAACCATATCAATCCCTATCAGCAAAAAGGCATGCGGGCAACTGCGCAAGTAATCAACGAACTCAATACCTATTTGCACCAACTTTATCCCCAGCAAGTCAATGCCAACGATGCTGCGCAACAGTTAGTGCAAACCATTGAGAAAGAGGATGTTGATAGCTGGTGGTGGATGGGATACTTCGGTGGCATCGTGTTGCGCTTGTACTATGAGCCTACATACGCAGAGGATATTTGTCTGAACGGCACAACCCCCATGCCATTTATGTGGTGGCAATGGTGGCGCGATGCGAGTAGCAATAAGGCAGGAGATACATTGTGGTTTTGGCTGAAGAACGGCACAACGGATGCTATCTATGATATTATGCGCATAGAAGACCAACAAAATGTAATGCAGGCAGAACATTTTATGCTCCTCTTTAATCAGCACCAGTCCGTTCGGTTGTTACATACCCAGGAGCGAAAGACTACCGGCATTAATCTCTGGTGGCAATTAGAGGAGATTAATGGAAAACATGTTTTGACTTTCACGCCCGAAGAGGAACATGCATTGAATAGACTATTGCCCAAGCAACTCGTTACGCTACACGAACAGGACGATCCCCAATTAGTAAATCGTGCGCGTCAGATGAGTGACGAAATGAAGCGTGAAACAGAACTGCGAAGGTATAGCGAGGAGGGATTGGTACCAACAACAGAATACCAAATTGTCGATATAGAATGTAGTCGCCGAATGTTGCGTGTCTTGTATCGTCATCATGGCAAAGCGGTGCAAATCGCCAAATTTGCGCTGGTAGATTATCCTGCGCTACGGGCTGTAACGGTACACTCGCAGGTGGAACTGCTGTTGAGTACCTCTGATGGCAGACTCTTTGCCTTGTGGAATGAAGTCGGCGTGTTGCTGGCGCTGAATGAGTAGGGAGATGTGGGAGAGGGATTCGAGGGACTAACCTCGCTTCGCTCAGCCACCTCGAATGCCTTGTTCAGCCACGGGCGTCTTATCTCGTTTACGGACTCGAACGATTGCTTCACCAAGCAGGAGGCAGTGAAGCAAGCCGAAGTCCTTGGAGTGGCATTGAGCACAATGGAAAGATGGATAACAAAATCCGTACAAACAGCTCACATAGAAAGACTTGCAACAGGTTTGTACAGAAAGAAACCCTCATGTATTGCGTAGTGAGGGGAATGAGGGAGTGAGGGAAATACACCCCTCACTTCCCTCACTCCCTCACTTCCCTCATTCTATATTTTAATAGAATAGATGCTATAGATATGATAGGATATAGATGTGCTACGGAAGGGATAGTGATGTCTTCTTATGAACCCGTCAAGAACCCGTTATGAACCCGTAATTGATCGCTGATTGGTGGGGGAGTTTTGACTAAAGACAATATCAATAATGGGGAGACAATTATCAACAATATAGACAATGAGAATCAACAATAAAAACAATGCAAGGCATATCCACTACCAAAATTATAAACAATTATCACTGCTGTCCACTAAAAAATAAAGAACATTAACGATGATCAAGGGAATGCCTTTGCTGCGTGCGTGAAGCAAAAAATATGCAAATTTCTGCCCCTATTATCTGCTTACGCGTAGATAGAGCACTACGCCGATGGCAAGGAAGATAAAGTTCGGCAACCATACACTCATGAATGGAGACATAACACCATTCACCGAGAATGTGGTACTCACCGTAGAGAATAGGATATACAAAGCACTGAGTGTCAATCCAAAACCAAGATTTTTGCCCATACCCCCTCTCACCTTTTTCGAACTCATAGTCACACCAAGCAGGGTCATAATAAACGCTCCAATCGGACTTGCCCAGCGTTTCCACCATTCCGTCTCAAAGGCTTGGACATTGCCAGAACCACGCTTACGCTGTGTGTCTATATAACTCCTTAATTCAGGATTGGGCATCATTTGTGCATTTTCGGCAGTATAGAACAGTTCTTTTGGAAGCACAGGAATTATGGTGTCCAAGCGATTGCCGCGCGTGAGCGTTTCGCGCATGCCATCAAACTCTCGGCGTATATATTTGTCGAAATGCCAATTGTAAGCAGAGTCATAATGAATCCGATCGGCTGTAATACGCATCGTGAGTTTCTTTCCGTCAAAGTGTTCCAATGATGATCGATACCCCATCTTCGTGCGCTTCTGAAAACTCTCAATATACAAAATCGTACCTGGCTCTACCTCCATCTGTATGTTGCGTGCATTCTCACGACTGAAGTGCTGAATGTACTTGTCTTGGAAAGTGAGCATTTTTTCGGATGCTGGTGGTATCACATAACCAGTCATCCAAAATGAGAATGCAAACAGCAACAATGCACTCACAAAATAGGGACACATCAAGCGGTGGTAACTCACACCACTGGCTAAAATAGCAATAATCTCACTATCGCCTGCCAATTTGGAAGTGAAGAAAATAACAGAAATGAATATGAATAGTGGACTAAACATATTCATATAATAAGGTATGAAATTCAAGTAATAGTCAAAGATGATTTCTTTGACTGATACTTGATTCTCAAAAAAGTTATCTAATTTTTCGGTCAAATCGAAGATGACAGCGATACTCATAATCAGCACAATCGAGAAGATGAATGTGCCAAGAAACTTGCCTATTATGTATTTGTCGAGTCGCTTCATTTTATTTTAGGTTAGAGGTTAAGGTTAGAGGCTGGTATTATGCGGAAAAGCCGCTATTTCTTGCCTCTCGCCTCATAGCCTAATCGCCTAATCACCTATAAACTACATTCTCTGCATGAGGCGTGGGGTGATGTCATCCTTCCATGCCTTGAAGTCGCCAGCAAGGATATGCTTGCGCGCTTCGCCCACAAGCCAGAGGTAGAACGCCAAGTTGTGGATACTAAGAATCTCCAAACCGAGCATCTCTTGTGCATGGATGAGGTGGCGTACATAGGCGCGAGTATAGTGGTGGTCCACAAAACTGGTGCCACAAGGGTCGAGTTCGGTAAAGTCGTCCTCCCACTTCTTGTTGCGCAAGTTCATTACGCCGTTCTGCGTAAAGATCATGCCGTTGCGACCATTGCGTGTGGGCATTACGCAGTCGAACATATCCACACCGCGTTCGATACCTTCGAGAATATTCCATGGCGTACCCACGCCCATGAGGTAGCGAGGCTTATTTTCAGGCAGAATATCATTGACCACCTCAATCATGGCGTACATATCTTCGGTGGGTTCGCCCACAGCCAGTCCGCCGATGGCGTAGCCGTCGCGGTCAAGGTCGCGCAAGCGTTTAGCTGCCTCTTGTCGCAGTTCGGGATATACACAGCCCTGCACGATAGGGAAGAGGTGCTGCTTGTAGCCATATAGGTCGGGGGTGTTGTCAAAGCGTTGGATACAACGGTCGAGCCAACGATGAGTGCGCTCCATGGACTTTTGGGCGTATTGTCGGTCAGCGGTACCTGGGCAACACTCGTCGAATGCCATAATGATGTCGGCACCAATCTCTCGCTGTATGTCCATCACATTCTCGGGGGTGAACATCAGTTTTCGTCCATCGATATGCGAGGAGAACTGTACGCCCTCTTCGGTCATCTTGCGTATGTCGGTTAGTGAGAATACTTGAAATCCTCCCGAGTCAGTCAATATAGGTCGTGTCCATCCTTCAAAGCGGTGCAGTCCGCCTGCTTTGTGTAGGATGTCGGTACCGGGACGGAGGTAGAGATGGTAGGTGTTGCCAAGTATGATTTGTGCGTTGATGTCCTCTTCGAGAATGGTTCGTTGCACACCTTTGACGGTACCTACTGTTCCTACGGGCATAAAAATAGGGGTTTGAATATTCCCGTGGTCGGTATGCACTACGCCTGCGCGTGCACATGTGTGTGCATCGGTATGTATGAGGTCAAAAAAAGCCATTATACCAAATGATTGTTGTTTGGGAAAATAATAGATGGCTTGAAGGTGTTCGCTTCTTCTTCGGTCATGAGTGCATAAGCCATAATGATGACGGTGTCGCCTACATGCACAAGGTGTGCTGCGGCTCCGTTGATGCATATGCAGCCGCTCCCTTGTTTGCCGGGTATGACATAGGTTTCGATGCGTGCGCCGTTGGTATTATCAACGATTTGCACTTTTTCGCCTGCGTAGATATTGGCTGCCTTCATTAGTTCCTCATCGATGGTGATGCTACCGATGTAGTCTAAGTTGGCTTCGGTCACCGTTACTCGATGAATTTTGGATTTTAGTATTTGTAACAACATTTTTGTACAATTTTGGGTGCAAAATTACTATAAAAAATCGATATACGCAAAAAAAGTGCATAAAAATTTGCACAATTGAAAAAAAAGCAGTACTTTTGCACCCGATTTGAAAAAATCACCCCAAGAAAATATAACGAGGCTTCATGAGCCTGAGTTAAGAGGAGCAACGGCGGCAAGCCAAACTCGCAGGGCGAGTTTCTTCTTGGAAGCCAGTTGCGACAAAGGAGAGATGGCAGAGTGGTCGATTGCGGCGGTCTTGAAAACCGTTGAGCTGAGAGGCTCCGGGGGTTCGAATCCCTCTCTCTCCGCAAGCCAAAATGAAGAACGAGTCCGATAGGGCTCGTTTTTCATTTTTGGATTGCTCAGGATGCCCGTGGCAGAGATTAGGGATTACGAAGAAATCCCTCTCTCATTCTTTTTTCTCTACCCAAAATATCATTTTTGTTCTATAAAAATGAGAAAAAATGCTACTAATTTGGATTATTCGAAAAAAAAGTGTACCTTTGCAGCGAAAATAATACCATTTATTATTATGAAAGGAGATAAATTACCACTGATAGATTGCCCTATCGACTACATCTTTGGTGAAGCAAGCGGAAAAGTGCTGAATGAATACGGTAGATTTCCCTGTCAAATACAATGCGCCGTATATGCTTTCATGAAAAAAGGAAGCGCACGAGCCACACTCAACATCACGGAATACGAGTTCCACGAAAATGACTTCATCTATGTGAAACCTGGCAGTTTTTTCTTCGTACAAGAATGTAGCGAAGATGCACAATTGAGCTATATCGTCTTCTCATCATCGTTCGTAGAGAAAAATGCATACGGCATGCGCCGACTATCACTTGCTACACGCAACTACCAACCCATAGTGAAATGTAACGAAGAACAAAAAGACATCATATTGCAATTCTCGGATGTGATGGAAAAAGCCATCAATAGCCAACCCGTAATGCTAACCTCTGACACTATGGTGCACATATTCAACCTCATTCAGCAGACTTTCTACGAAATGGACTCCTCCTCGGCAGTTGCCGCCTATCAGTCCACCGACAGAAAAACCGAAATCTATCACGAATACCGCAATATGGTGCTACAACACTATCGCGAATGGCATCAAGTAGCCTCCTATGCGGATGCCATGCACATCACTGTTCCGCACTTATGCTCTACCATCAAGGCCGCCAGCGGACACACCGCAGGAGACATCATTGTAGATGCTATACTCATGGAAGCCAAAGCACAGCTGAAAGTGACATCCATGCCAATAAAAGAAATTGCATTGCAACTTGGATTCGAAAATGTGGCGTTCTTCAATCGATTCTTCAAAAGCCATGTCGGACTGACACCGCGTTCCTATCGAATGGAATAAACCAACAGGCTACATACCCAAACTGAGACGGAAACGAAGGCCCCACCATGGTGCATACGGATTGCGGATATTCGTCAAACGGAACACACCATGCACCTCACCAATGCGCAGGATATTACCGATACCAACGCCAATCTCCACATGAGGCGTGGTAGGCGCAGATAATACTTTATATGAAGTGGGCGCATCGGTGGGAAGAGACGGAATAGGCAATACCGACATGTGGTCCTCGTGCATATAACCATATGCCACCTTGAGCGTTACCAATTCGCGTAAACGCATATAGCGTACACCCGGAATAAGATTGAACAATACACCACGACCATCCCAATTGGCATGCAGCGATATATAGCGGTCGGCTGCATATTGATAGGTATTCATCAATGCAAAACGATAGAAGTCCATCGTATAAGACGGGTTGGCTGCGAAAATATGAAGCAATGGATAAGGCACCCTGCCGAAAATCATACCCGCCTGAACCAGATAATTCAACCTACCTGCCATGCCTAAATCTACATCATGGCGCACCAGCACTTGCAGATTACCATACATACGATAAGAAGACATATCCATCGTCTGATAGCTACCCAACTCCGCACCTACAAAAATAACAGGCAAATGGTTGTAGATATGTCGGCGGTGGAAATAAGAGTCCACTTTGCGCTCATCAAAACTAATACGAGCTGTAGCACCAATCGTGTTGTACCTGAAAGATGGTTGCGCAGTATAATTAGCAGTAGGAACGCCATATCCCATACGACCCATCTTAGCATACGCTTGCGTCTCTAAATACTCATTCCAATCATCAAAAAAATGTATTCTCGTCTCTTGGCGACGAACCATAGTATTGTAATAATAGCGCGTATTGAAATGCAAACCGCGGAAAATCTCCGAAACCAGATGCAAACGCGGGTTGAAAACACTATTCTCGCGTATGTTCTCTTGGAAATCGTCCATATCCGAATAAATATAATGATCGCCATAGCGCAACTGAAGCGTGTGCTGGCGTTTCGTAGGAAGCTGGATATTGATTTCTCCCATACCTTTCCAAGCCCTGTCTTTGGCGCCATAAGCAAGGTAGCCACCCAATGATGCATTCTTCCACAACTGTTCTGTAGTGCGCAAAGGAAAAGCCATGCGCACTCCTTCTGCACTGTTGATACGGATTACCTCGTCAATCTTACCAATCTCAACCACTGTGCGCGTAGGAACATAGCCCGTCTGTATCATATACGCCAAGAACTTAGCCGTCTTGAATAGTGGTGTCTCGCTAAGGCTGTCCATTGCGTGGGCGATGGCTGCTGGATGTGGGGCGTTGGGTGTTGGGTGTTGGGTGTCGGATATTGGGTATTGGATGTTGGGTATTGGTAATTGAGTGTTACGGGTGATAAGCAGGGTTGGGAAGATATGCGTCGTGTCGGTTTTAACGGCGAAATCCAGCAATAGTGAAAGGTCTTCTTTCATTAGCTGATTATTCGATGCAAAGGCTTGATGAATAGTGAGTTGTCGCAGGTAGTTGATACTGGTTTGTGCAGGTACGGAAGCATGAATACTGCGTAGCGCATAGGTGGCAGAGTCAATAGTCATCTCACCATTAAAAGTGGCATAAAAGGGATTTTTAGTTCGGAAATGGACAATGTAGTGCTTCTCCTCTCCCGTTTGTACACTATCGGCAAGAAAATAATTATAGTATGTATTGCCCGATGATGCCAGCGGACTAAGCAAAGAGATGGAAAGCATATTGACATGGTTGTCATAGAAATTGCAAGTCGATGGTAGTTGATTGAGCAATACATGATAGTCTGTCAGCGAAAATAATGTGGCTTGCTCCTCCACCTTTGTAGCCTCTTGTTTACGCCAATAGAGGGGGATGAGGTATGTGGAGTCGTTGGCTTGCAACATACCCGATTGCAAACTTTTCCATAAGTTGCGTTGCAGGTGTTTGGATTGAATATCAGAAACATACAGCGCAGTTTGTGCGTAGATTTGTTCTGTATTAACGCTGCTTTTATTGGCTTCTCGGTGTCGGCGTACTTGCTCCATTAATGGCAAAGCAGGATTAGCTCCTGGATACACAAAAACATCGCTCAGACTACTGATTTTCTCCTTCAAGGCGACTTCAATGCCGACTTGTTGCCCTTGCTCTATCCGAAAACGCTGGTCTTGGTAGCCTACCGCAGAGACAACCATTGTCCGTTGTCGGTCAATGCTTCCTCGCAGAAGAAACATACCTTCAGGATTGGTCATTGTGCCAAGAGTAGTACCCTGGAAATAAATGTTAACATTGGGTAGTGGCTCGCCAGTATATGCATCATACACATCGCCAACAACAATGGTTTCCCTTATTTCTTCCCCATGGTTCATGGCCCATAGCCCAAAACTCATAGCCCATAGTCCAAACAATATGATGGTCAGTCTTTTCATTGATTCTCGGGGTGATATTTCAGTACGGCTTCGCGTAGGTCGTGGATATTAATGTGCGTATAAATTTCGGTAGTTACAATGGACTCGTGTCCGAGTAGTTGCTGGATAATTCGCAGGTCAGCTCCATTTTGCAACAAGTGTGTAGCAAACGAGTGCCGCAAGGTGTGGGGCGAGATGTTTTTTCGAATGTCTGCCTCTTGTGCTAATCGCTTAACAATGGTGAAAATCATCGCACGCGTTAGTTGTCGCCCATAGTGATTGAGGAAAACAATGTCTGTGGCTTCGGGCTTAATGTCTAATCGGTTGCGGTCTTCTAACCAGTATCCCAACTGCTTGTCCGATTCGGGAGAAAGGGGAACTAAGCGCTGCTTATTCCCTTTTCCGATAATGCGCATGTAGCCATCTTGGCGGTAGATATTGCTTAGGCGGAGGTCGGTAAGTTCGCTCACACGCAAACCGCTGCCATAGAGCATCTCAATGATAGCGCGATTGCGATGCCCCTCTGGTTTGGACATGTCAATATGAGCTATCATAGCGTCAATCTCTTCCACAGTAAGAACTTCAGGAAGGCGTTTTTCAAGGCGAGGCATCTCTAATAATTCAGAGGGGTCTTGCTCAATGTAATGATGATAAAGCAGAAAACGATAGAAAGAGTGAACGCTGGATAAAAGACGAGCCTGCGTCTTGGCACTTTGGATATCCTTGAAAGTGTCAAATACAAAGGCTTGTAAATCATCAAAAGTGGCATGCACCACATCAATATGGTGCGCTTCCATATAACTCTGCAAGCGCTTGAAGTCCAGTTCGTAGGCTACAACAGAGTTACTACTCAAACCCCGTTCGAGTTTCAAATAGGTATGGTACTCGCGGTCAATCATCGGTAGTGAGCAGATCCTTGATAGATAGCATGGTAACGGGTGGAGTCTTCGGTATAGAGCGAGATGTCCATGCGTATGTCCTCGTCCAGAGAGGTGAGAGTGAACTCCCCAGCGGTGAAGCCAATGATACGCTGTATCTTGCTTTCCTCTATGTCCAGCATGTAGCAGCCAGTGATATTGCCACCCTCAAAGTATTGGTAAGGTAGGAATGTCTGCAACTCGGTCGTGGTGTCCATGCGATAGGTACCCTCGCGTAATGCACTGTCGGTCATGGACATGAAAATATCCGAGAAATATAGGTTCACTCCAGAACCAGTGATGTGATATGCGGAGTCGAACGCCAGCCCTTCGCTTAGTAGGTCAATGGAGAATACCTGTCTATCCAATAGCGGGTAGTATTGTTTGTGCCATTGGAGGTCGGCTATCACATAGATGCTGTCATATTGAACGATGCTATCCACATCGGGCCTGTTGGACTGATAACGACATCCCGCCATCAATATTAATAGTAGTAATAGTATATATTCTTTCTTCATATCCTTGCCTTTACACTCTACACTTTACACTTTACACACTACACCCTCCTCGCTGGTATCCATGCAGCTACGAAGCCCAAGGCAAGAACCACTATGGTTACGAGTAGTATGTCGCCTGTTTGTACCGAAACGGGGTAGGCAGAAAGTACATATTCGGTACCGTTACCCAGTTTGAGTATCCCCCAATGTTCTTGCACGAGGCAGACCACCAGTCCCGTGAATAGTCCTATGAGTGCACCTAAGGTAGAGATTATCCAACCCTCCATGAGGAAGATACGTCGTATCATCTGCTGGTTAGCTCCGAGGTGACCCAAGGTTTGTATATCTTTCTGCTTATCAATAATGAGCATGGATAGCGAACCGATAATGTTGAACGAGGCAATGAGCAGGATGAACACTAGTAGCAGAGTCGTCAGCAGTTTCTCCACCCGCAATATGCGGAAGAAGTCGGCTTGTTGCTCATAGCGATTGAGCACCTTGTATCCTTCGCCGAGGAGTTGCTGTATCGCTTTCTCGGCTTGTCTGGGGGAGGTGTTCGGTGCTAACTGGAGGAGTAGTGCGCTGACTTCATTCGCCTCGTAGTTGAGCAGGCGGCGTGTGAGATCAATGTCCACGAGCATTACCTCGTTGTCGTACTTCGTTTGTTGAACGGCAAACGTGCCCGCTATGAAGCACACTTCATTATTGAATGCTTGGTCGGGGCGTAGCATATTCACTTTAGCATGGCGCTTGGGAGCATAGAGTTGGAGTGGACTGATGAAACGCGCACCAATGCCCATTTGCCATGCCAGTCCTTGTCCTAATACGGCGCGGTCGAAAGCACCGTCATAGACCTCATAATGCCCCTCGGTGATAATCTCCTCGATATGGGTGAGAGTGGCGAATACCGAGTCCACGCCGTAGAGGCGGACGGGCATCTGTTTGTCCTCAAACTGCAAGAGCGCTGTCTCCTCAATGCTCTGGCTCACCATGGTCACTTCGGGCAGTAGGCGCAGGGCTTGGAACTTATCTCCTTCGTCGTGAAACGACTTGCCGCTAATGGCCTCAATGCGAATATCGGGGTTAAATTGTGAGAAGAGTTGCTCCACCATGACACCGAAGCCGTTCATGACGCTCATTACGCACACCATGGCGGCGGTCACCACACCTATCGCTGCGGCACTAATGCCAGAGATGATGTGGATGGCATTGTATTGCTTTTTTGCAAATAGATACCGCCACGCTATTTTGAGTTCGGCTTTCACTGCTTTAGCAACTCATCAATGCGTTCCATGCGGTCAATCGTCTCGTCCAAATGGAAGTGCAATTCGGGTATTACGCGTAGTTGGTGGCGCTCTAATCGCCCTAATTCGCCGCGAATTTTACCAGTGTCCTCTTGTACTTGTTGGATAGTGCTGGCTACTTTGTCTTGTGGGAAAACACTGAGGTAAATATGCGCAATGCTCAAGTCGGGGGAAATGCGTACTTCACTAACAGAAATAAGCGTTCCGCGCATCGCGCGCGCGTACTTAAGAAATATGTCGCTTAAGTCCTTTTGGATAAGGCGTTCAATCTTTTGTTGTCTTGTTGATTCCATAATCTTGTTTTGTTGATTATCCAGAGCCCGCGGAGGGTGGTTTCTGGCTTTTGGTGTCTGGTGTCCAGATTCCAAAATTTAAAATTGAACAGATTTATACGCAATAAGGGAAAAGAATAGTTCTTTTCCCTATGCTGTTGCCTTAGGAAAAGCCCCTAAGGTAGTCTAATCGCTGATTAGCGTTTGTGGCGACCTTCGTCAGCTACAGTCAATTTCTTGCGACCGTGTGCGCGGCGAGCTGCCAATACGCGACGACCATTTGCAGTTGCCATGCGAGCGCGGAAACCATGTTTGTTGCGACGACGGCGTTGGCTTGGTTGGAATGTACGTTTCATTTTTTTATCCTATTTTATGCCCCATCTCGTGGGCTTGGTTAATAAATTCGTGCAAAAAAGCGTGCAAAGGTACGGCTTTTTTTTGAACTGACCAAATTTTTTTGAGAAAAAAGCACTTTTTTGTGAAATGTACACTTATTTTGCCTGTTATTAGCGGATTTTTATCTCTTCAATTGGCTGTCGTTTGTCTGTGTCAAGCGCAGCGAATTGAAACTTCACGCGTTTGAAATCAATGCTTCTGAGATCAATACAGCGAATCGAGCTATCGTACATCGTGCGGTAATACAGGCGCTGGTTGCGTAGGTCGCTAGCGATAGTCACTTGTGTCGCACTTGGCATATTAGGCACCTCGCGTGGGTCAGTAAACTGTATACCGACGGGTATGTCGAAGTTGTTGAGTAAGTGAAATGCTTGTACCACAGTGGCATCTTCGTCCCCTAAGCGTGGAGCAGTGCTTTGGAAGAATGCGGCGCGAATGAAGCGAGAAGGTGGTGTCATATCGCCAGGCAACCCGTGTAGCCCGCTGCCCCCGCCAAAAGCGTTGAGGTTTAGCCTGCCTACTTGGCGGTGATTGATGGAGCCTGCGGAGAGATTGACATAGTTGTTGAGGTTCGTTAGGTGCCATGTAAATTCTGGAGAGTTGGTTAGTACACCCAGTGGATTTTCATATAAGTGAGCTCGTTGGTTGATAAACTCCAATACGACTTGTCTGCCAGAGGGCTCTGTAATGCGCCAGTGTACAGTGCTGGCGCGAGGGTCTGTGCTAATTACACGAATTTGAGAGAGTGCTGCTTGCAGTTCGTTGATGCTGGCGAAACTGCTAAGTATCCATGCTACTACTTGCATGTCACTCAACGATTGGTCTTGTTTCGTTGTGTCGTATGGCTGGTACTCTCCATATTGTGGGAAATAGAATAACCCAGCACCGAGCCCCGTTTCATTGACACCTTCCATGATAAATGCGCTTTCTTCGACAGCGATACCTACATAGCCATACTTAGCGCTAAACTTTTTCCCATTCATTGTGCCGTCTGGGAGGAAAGATTGTTGTTCTTGTCCGCGTGGTACGACCACATACATACTGGTGAGAGGTGTGCTTGCCCATTCAATGGTGCGTGCAGTGACGGGATTGTTGTCCACGGTGTGGAGAGTAATGCCTGTGCAAGCGAATGCTCGCGATGAAAAGAAACTGCCTGCTAATAAGCATGCTAAAATAATTAATCGTTTCATAGTTAGTGTTGTTTTAAGTTTATAGTTTTGTTGTTTATCGTCTCATGTCAAAAGGCGATACTGTCTTGTCGCAAAACCCATGCCAAAGATGTACTTGTTTATACGCAATGTTAAGGAAAATTTGCTTAAATCGTTGAATAGAGAGAATTTTTGCTCTATTTACTTGTGTATGTGGATAATTTTTTGTAATTTTGCGAGCAAAATTGAATGACAATAGAAAATGAAACGAAAAATAGCCATTATCGCAGGAGGAGATAGTTCTGAATACGAGGTTTCGTTGCGTAGTGCAGCGGGCATAGAGTCTTTCCTCTCCGATCAAGAACAATATACTACCACCATTGTGTTGCTTCGTGGACAAGATTGGAAGGCCCGAGTTGGCGAAAACGATTGGGTAGCCATTGATAAAAACGACTTCTCCTATACACACCAAGGCGAGAAGCAGACCTTTGACTTTGCCTATATCACTATTCATGGTACGCCTGGCGAGAATGGAGTGCTGCAAGGATATCTTGACATGATTGGCTTGCCATATTCATGCTGTGGTGTGCTGGCGGCAGCTATCACCTTTAATAAATATACATGCAACCACTACTTGAAGGGCTTTGGCGTGCGTGTGGCGGAAAGTATCTTACTCCGTAAATCCAATGTTCAATATTCGATAGCCGATATCTCCTCCAGAGTGGGATTGCCTTGTTTTATTAAGACGAATGTGGGTGGGTCGTCCTTTGGTGTAACTAAAGTGAAGACTATAGAAGAAGTGAAGCCCGCTATAGAGAAGGCTTTTGCCGAAGGTGATGAGGTTATTTGTGAGGCGTTTATGCGAGGTGTAGAAATAACCTGTGGTGCCTACAAGACCAAAAATCAAGCGGTGGCATTCCCTATCACCGAAGTCGTGACCAGCAATGAGTTCTTTGACTATGATGCCAAATACAATGGGCAAGTTGATGAGATTACTCCTGCTCGTATACCTGATAAAGTGCGTGATGAAGTGCAAGCTCTGACACTGAAGATATATGATATATTAGGTTGTAAAGGAATTATTCGCGTGGATTATATTTTGACCGATGGATGGACTATCAACCTTCTTGAAGTAAATACCACTCCTGGCATGACTGCCACTTCGTTTATCCCACAACAAGTGCGTGCCGCCGGGCTCAATATCGGAACAGTTCTCGGCGAAATTATTGAAGATACGCTAAACACCAAATAGTAGCGAAGTGTCCACTAAACACCCAATAGACATGGATATAAACAACGAAATAGCAAAACTGGATTGGAAGCGTGAGCCTTATGGCTTATATGAACCGATAGAATATACTTTGGCAGCAGGCGGCAAACGCGTGCGTCCGCACTTGGCTATGATTGCTAGCCAGATGTTTGACGGCAAGGATGAAGATGTGTTACCTGCGGCATTGGCGTTAGAGGTATTTCATAACTTTACCCTTCTGCACGATGATGTCATGGACAAGGCTGATGTGCGCCGTGGCAGACCCACAGTACATGTCAAGTGGAACGACAATACTGCCATTCTGTCTGGTGATCAAATGCTGATAGAGGCCTACAAACTGTTATCAGGCGTGTCCGCGGATAAATTGCCCAAAGTATTGAAACTCTTCAATCAAATGGCGACCGAGATTTGCGAAGGACAGCAATACGATGTGGATTTTGAAACTCAGGAGCAAGTCACGATAGAGGAATATCTCAAGATGATACGCTTGAAGACATCGGTGCTTTTGGCTAATGCTTTGCAGATAGGTGCCTATATTGCAGGAGCTGATGAGCAAGCACAAGAGGCCCTTTATCAGTTCGGTATCGCAGCTGGATTGGCGTTCCAAATACAAGATGATATCCTTGATGTGTGGGGAAACCCCAAAACTTTTGGTAAAGTGGTAGGAGGCGATATTAGTTGCAATAAAAAGACTTTTGTCTATCTTACTGCTCTACACCGTGCTACACAATCCAGCACTGCTCTACATCATGTTACACAACTTCAACAATGGTATAGCCAAGTGCTACAAGATAATACAGAGAAGATAGTTGCTGTTAAAACTATTTTCGAACAATTGGAGGTACGCGAAGCGTGTGAGATGATGGTGGCTGATTACACCCAAAAAGCTTTACAGATATTGGCAACCCTCCCGCAAAATGCCGCTACTGCCCAATTGCGTCAACTCGCCAATAAACTAAACACTCGCCAAGACTAATCCCCTTAAAAACTCTTAAAACTTTTAGAACTTTTAAACTCTTACATATATGCCTTATCGTCGATTACCTAAAACAGATCAAGCACGCCTCCGCGCTTTACAGCAAGCTGTAAGACAAGCAGGCGAAGTGGCTTTTAATCAACAAGCAATCAACTATAAGACCCTCACAGAGGCGCAACGATTGTTGATGCAGTTCGAGAACCAAGTGGCGCAATATCATGCAAATGTGGATACTAAGGTGTCTGACAATAAGCAGTATCGCCACAAGGTGCGTAATGCACGCATGTATATCTCACACTTTATTCAGGTGTTGAACTTGGCGGCTATTCGCGGAGAAATTAAGAAAGGGCAAAAAGAACTCTATCATTTGCACCCAAATAGCCACACACTACCCGATTTGAGTACAGAAGAATTGTTGCTGCAATGGGGCAAGAATATTATAGAAGGAGAGCAAGCGCGTGTTAGTCAAGGTGGTTTCCCTATTTATAATCCAGCGATTAACAAAGTGCAAGTGCATTATGATATTTTTCGCGAACACTATAATACCCATGTGGTGCATAAGAAAACGCATAGTCGTGTGTATGAGAATATAGAGACTATGCGCAAGCAGATCGATGCGCTGATTTTAGAAATATGGGATCAAATAGAAGCTTTCTACAAAGATGAACTTCCTTATGCTAAACTAACAAAATGTCAAGCATATGGTATGATTTATTACTATCGCACAGGTGAATCAGTCTTGACCCCTCAAACGGATCAGCAGATTCTTCACGAGCGTGCACAGCAGACTAAACTTGAATGGTTTGAGAAGGAAGTATGATGCGGTGTACTTTTTGGTCGTGTTGAAGCATCGGAACTTCTTCTACCAATTGGAAGTCATACCCTACGCCTATTAATGTGGCGTGGGGTTGTTTTTTTAGAAAACGGTCATAATATCCACCTCCTCTGCCCAAACGATAACCTCGCTTGTCAAAGGCCACAGCAGGAACTATAATCAAATCAATATCTCCTAAATAGGGTGGAGTTGTGGGTTCTGGGATACCAAATTTTCCGCGATGCATTTTGTCATTTCCCTCAAAAGGATTGGCGGTCATTTCTTTGCGATGTGTAACGGGTAACAATAATGTTTTGTCTTTGTGGCGTTTGAACAAAGGCAATACATCTACTTCGTTGTTCTTTGGGTAATAGAGCAATATGGTTTTGGCATCGCGAAAACAAGTCATTTGCTCCAGTTGCGACAAGATGGATTCAGATAACGACTTGCGTTCTTCTGGTAAAAGCATGCGACGCTTTTGAATGAGCAACTCGCGCATGTGCTGTTTGGCGCGATGAATACGATTTGATGGGAGCAACTTGAGCAAATCCCGTATGTTGGTTTCAAAAAGCATAATAACCTCAATTTTGATTATACGCAGCAAAGGTACTGCTTTTTTCTGACATGTGCAACATTATTTTGCTTTTTGTTAAATATTCAGGTATATATTTGCGTATGTCAGAAAAAAGCAGTACCTTTGCTGCGTATTTTGCTATGTATTATAGTTTTTTTAGAAAATGAGTAGATATTCATACATATTCTTCTTTTTCTTAATATCATTAGTGGGCTGTGTGTCCAATACTGATACAGTGGTGACTTCTTCGGAAACAAGGGTTCAATCCTTTACTTTTTACGAGGATACTACGAATCGTGGTTTGACGGAGATGACCTATATCATAGAGCACTTGAGTGATACGGGGCGTATTTATTGCAAGGACTCTTTGCGCTTTGGAACGCGTTTAGATAGCGTAGTTCCTTATGTTACTTACAAGGCAACTCCTGCTTTAGCCAAGTATTGTTTTCCTGATACGGTGATAATCAGTACTGGTGCTGACACTTTGGATCTTACCAAGCACCCAGACTCGATTTTCCTCTATGTGCTTTCTTCTGATATGACCCAAGAGCGTTGGTATCATTTGGACATTTATGCCCATCAGTCTGATCCTTATTTGTATGTGTGGGAGCAACTGACCAACCAAGTCTTCAAACCACAAAACTGCAAGATGAAGGTGTTTTATGCGAATGAAAAACTTCACTTGTATGTGAATAATGGTTTTCAAACACAGATATACCAATCGGTTGATGGTCGTTCGTGGGCGTTGATGAGCAATGCTCCTTTGGGGTTGCCCGTTTCTTGTTCGGTGCGAGATATCTTGCAGTGCGGTACTTCGCTATATTATGTCGAGGATGATTATCTATATATCACGGATGATATGCTGCAATGGAAAGCCATAGACTGCTCGGGTAGAGATTATCAATTGGTAAATATGTTGATGGTATTTCATGATAAAGTGTGGTGTATTTTGCAGAATCGTGTTTCGCAGGATTTGTTTTTGGGTACAGTACAAGATTGTGATATTCACCCTGTAACTTCCATCTATGGGTTGAATAATGGTATCTTGCCTGCTAATTTCCCAATTAGTGATTTTGCTTCATTGCCCATCAAGAGCAGTAGCGAGCGTCCTCGCGCTATGGTTGTGGGAGGGCGTAGTTTAGATGGAACGCCAGTGAATACCCGATGGAATTTCGAATATGAAACTCCTGCAAACTCGGAGAATCAGCCTTTTGCAGGGTATCGTGTCGTAGATTTCTCCATTGAACAACCTACTTTCCATTCGCTTACTGGCATGTCGATTATCCAATATAGCGACCACTTGATCATGTTTGGAGGTATAGATAATGACTTGGAATATCGTAGTGATATCCTCTATTCGGATGATGAAGGTATGAATTGGTATGTACCCGACACATCCCAAAATCAACTGCCAAAAACATATCAGTCGCGTCAACAACAAACCGTGGTAGTAGATGCCGAAGACAATATCTATATTATTGGTGGGCAAACGAATACTCAGACATTTAGCGATGTCTATCGTGGTTATCTCAATTCTATGAAGTGGTAAGCTCTTATGACTAATCCGCAAGATATTCGTAAAGTTATTCAATCAGAGTTTCATCAGTATGAGGAAGCTTTTGCATTGTCATTGAAGACAGAAAATGCATTGTTGGCACAAGTGTTAGACTATGTTCATTCAAAACGAGGAAAACAGTTGCGCCCTATCTTGGTTATCTTGTCAGCAGCTTTGTGTAGGGGAATTACGGATAAGTCGTTGCAGACTGCGGTTGCTCTTGAGCTCATGCATACGGCTTCGCTTATTCATGACGATGTGGTGGACAATTCTCCTTTGCGTAGAGGTAGTGAAGCGGTACATGCACAATGGACCAATAAGATTGCAGTGTTAGTGGGGGATTATCTGCTAACTCGTGTTATTAGTATCTTGTCTGATCTGAGAAATATATGTATTTTGAATATCGTTTCTCAAATGGGGGCTGCTCTTACCTCTGGTGAGTTGTTACAACTACATTCGGGAGAATCGATGTGGATTAGCGAGAAACAATATAATTTGGTGATAGAGCAGAAGACTGCTCGACTATTTGCCGCTTGTAGTGAAGCTGGGGCTGCAAGCACTGGGGCTACTACTCGCCAAATGACAGCCATGCGGCAATATGGATTGCATTTAGGCATGTGCTTCCAATTGAAAGATGATATTTTAGATTATTCGGATGTTGAAGATATAGGTAAGCCAACCATGAATGATATTCGTGATGGTAAAGCTACATTGCCTTTGCTCATCTCTTTGCAACGAGCCAATGGGGAAGAAGCTAATCATATTCGGGAGATTGCAGAAGGGTTAGCAGCACAATCGCCTCATATAGATGTGTTTGAGGCGGAACAAGAGATAAAGTCCTTTGTCCTCCGTTATGATGGCATCCGCTATGCGCACCAAGAGATGGAAAAACATCGCAAGAAAGCACTTGCGGCATTGTCTATATTTCCAGATAATAAGTATAAAGAAGCCCTCGTTGCTCTGTTGGATTACGCTATAACGCGTATGCGATAACCCATGAACTCTTAGAGAATACGATGGATGGTTTCTCGGATTTGCTCCTGCTGTTCATCCGATAGAGTGGAGATTACCTCATTAAAGAATGCCTCCAATAGCAATTTTGCTGCTGTATCATGACTGATACAGCGTTGTTGCATATAGAAGAGTGCTGATTCGTCTAATTGCCCCGTAGTCGCACCATGACTCGCCTTTACATCATCTGCGTAAATCTCCAATTGTGGTTCGGTTAGCATGTCCGCTTGCCGAGAGAGTAGGATGTTGCGGTTTGTCTGGTGTGCTTCCGTCTGCTGGGCATTAGGTAGAATCTTCAGTTCGCCACGGAAAGAGCCTTTTGTTTGGTCGTTTAAGACAAACTTCAAAATTTGAGAGGAGTAGCCACCACCTATATTATGGTATACGCGCGTGAGAAGATGTGCTTGCTGCGTGTCGTGAAGTAGCCCCATCGCATAAATCTCTGTGCGACAATTAGCACCATTTTGTTCCACAAAAAGTTTAGATTGCCATTGGGCGGTAACATCGTTTTCGGAAAGAAAAAGGATATGCACTCGAAGGAAAGAGTCGGCTTCTTGTACAATATGCCAATCCATATCTGACTCGTTTAGGAAAACGAGTTCGCATTTTTCTCCAATAGAGAGTGTTATATGTTGTATAGATGAATTCAACATGCTGAACTATTAATTATTAAGGAAGGCATAGCCATTGGCTTCAAGTTCGAGGGCAAGTTCTTTGCCTCCTGTGCGAACAATCTTTCCATTGGCCAATACATGTACAAAATCAGGCACAATATAATCTAATAGTCGTTGGTAGTGGGTGATAACAATAGAAGCGGTCTTGGGCGTTTTGAGTGCATTTACTCCCTCTGCTACGATGCGTAGTGCATCAATGTCCAATCCAGAATCTGTCTCATCCAAAATAGACAGACAAGGTTCGAGCATTGCCATTTGAAAAATCTCGTTACGTTTCTTCTCTCCACCTGAAAATCCTTCGTTTACAGAGCGGTTAGTGAGTTTGTTGTCCATACCTACAAGCGCTTTCTTTTCGCGCATAAGTTTTAGAAAGTCAGTAGCTTTCAATGGCTCTTTACCTTCGTGTTGACGCTTCTCATTTACCGCTGTACGCATGAAATTCACAATAGATACACCAGGAATCTCTACTGGATATTGAAACGAAAGAAATATTCCTTCTCTTGCGCGCACTTCTGGTGTCATTTCCAATAGGTTCTTACCTCGGAAGATAATTTCTCCTTCGGTAACTGTGTAAGCGGGATGTCCTGTTAACACATTAGATAATGTGGATTTTCCCGCACCATTTGGACCCATGATAGCATGCACTTCGCCCTCATTAATGGTGAGGTTGAGTCCTTTGAGTATTTCTTTGCCTGCAATTGAGGCATGTAAATTTTTTATTTCGAGCATATGGTTGTTAGTACAGTCTGACCGACTGCTTGCAGTGTTTGTTTGTTTATGTGTTGCATATTGTCTTGTTGAGTGTGCCACCACTCTGCGAATCCTGTGCTACTATTGGTCTTGTAATCAATAATGTCCACGCATGGAATACCTGCTATGGTGTTGATGTAGTAATGGTCGTCTGTAATAGGATAAACAGTTTGATTGATGAAATAGCGACCAAATCCCAATCGAGAAGCTGTACGCCATAATAGTTCTACATAGCTACCAGCGTAATTAACGGAGAAATATTCGCGTGGGAAAGTGGCGGAGGGGGCACCTACCATGTCAAGAAGAATACCGTATTGACACTTGCAAACGGAAGGCTTACTATTAGATATGGCTTTTTTGTACTCTTTTGCCCAGTATTGACTACCAAGACACCAAGTATTTTCCCTATCTTTGCCAGTGTAGTGATTGGGTGTTCCCATGTCTTCGCAATCGAAGAAAACGATTTTCACAGAGGGTACAAACTCTCCACGGTCTTTTCTAATTGACAACTGGCGCAGAATTTCAAGTGTCACACCGACACCGCTTGCTCCATCATTTGCGCCTAATACAGGTCTAAAACGGTCATCGTAGTTTTCCTCCTCATCGCTCCAAGGACGGCAATCCCAATGGGCGCAAAGCAAAATGGCATACATAGTATTGCCTTCAAAGTATGCTTCGATATTGCGAATGGGTTGTACTTCTCCAGCGTAATTAATCATTGTGCCATGTTGACTTCTGACTTGTGCACCGTGGTGAGCCAGTTTGTTTATAAGCCAATCACCGCATGCTTGGTGTGCTTCTGTACCCGGTACGCGCGCGCCAAAAGACACTTGCTGAGCAATGTAAGCATATGCGGAGTCTGCTGAGAAAGCACAACTAACTGCAGAATGAGATGAGTGTTGCTGTTTTGCACATGATACGCATAACAGCAACAGCACATAGACACTATATTGAACTATTTTAAACAATATTACTTTATCAACGCTTAATGTATGTTTAATTCGCTGACAGAGCGATGGTTCTGAATTGCCAATATGGTTTGCGCGATAGGTTTAGCCATAGAAGCAATGCTTACTTTTGTGCAGCGAGTTTTATCGAATGGAATAGAGTCTGTGAACACCAACTCTTCCAATGCAGAATTCGCTACGCGTTCGCAGGCAGGACCTGACATTAGTCCGTGGGATACCAATGCACGAACAGAAGCAGCACCTGCCTCTTTCATTACTTCTGCTGCCTTGCAGAGTGTGCCTGCGGTGTCCGCAATATCATCAATAATCACTACATTCTTGTCCTTTACATCGCCCAGCACGCGCATTTCGCCAATTTGGTTTGCATTAGGACGGTGCTTGTAACAAATTACCATTGGCACTTCTTGCTTTGTAAGTTCAGTAAGTTTCTTTGCGAAGACAGAAGCGCGTTTGGTGCCACCTACATCTGGAGATGCTACAATCAAATTCTCCAATCCTAAACTCTGTACATAATTAGCTAATACATTTGCGCCATACAAGTGGTCCACAGGAATGTCGAAGAAACCTTGAATTTGGTCAGCGTGCAAATCTACTGTTATCACACGATCTGCACCAGCACCTTGAATCATGTTAGCACATACTTTTGCGCCAATAGACACGCGTGGCTTGTCTTTACGGTCCTGTCGAGCCCATCCGAAATACGGGATCACTGCAATTACTTTGTATGCGCTTGCGCGTTTTGCTGCGTCAATGGCCAATAGCAACTCCATGATATTGTCACTGCAGGGGCAAGTGGATTGTACGATATATACCGACTGACCACGAACTGATTCTTCAAAACTCACGGCAAACTCACCGTCAGAAAACCGAGCAATTTGGATATTACCCAATGAACATCCTAAAAACTCACAAACGCGTTTAGCGATCTCATCTCCTTGCGAAAGAGCAAATACTTTGTAGGGACTGGTTTCCACTATCATGACAAACAGAATTTAGTAGTTAATTTGAATTAAAGTGCAAAATTACTACTTTTTTTTGAATTTCGCAAACATTGTTTGTATATTTCACAAAAAAAGTGTAACTTTGCACCATATTTGTATATTGGGTAATATGACCAACAAAGAATTATACCGTGAATTCTGCAAGAGTAGCAGTGATTTGCCAATCTTTATGACAGATTGGTGGTTGGATGCTGTATGTGCTGGAAAGCAATGGGATGTGTTGCTTAGTTTCAATGAAAAGGGAGAAATACAGGCTGCTCTGCCATATTTGTTGCGTAAGCGCGCATGGATGAAGTATATCATCATGCCACAGCAAACCCAGATAGGTGGCATATGGGTATCGGATGCTGTGTTGGCGGATAGCGAGAATAGAGTAGCGGATATATGCCAAGATTTTGCGCGGCAATTGGCGGAAATGGGTTTGAGTTATTATTATCAACATTATCCGATAGGTAGTCCTGCAGCGGAACAAATGCGTGCGCAGGGATTTAAGGTCAAAGAGCGTATCACCTATCGCATTGAAGATTTGTCAAACCTTGACAAAGTAATTAATGCTTTTTCGAAGAATAAGAAACGCCAATTGCAGAAGGCACTTTCGCTACATGCCGATATGAAGATGAATGTAGAGGATTTCTATCGTTTTCATATGCGATGCCTGCAAGAGCAAGGGAAGCAGATTAGTTACTCTCGCGAGTTTCTATTGGTCTTGGAGCGCAAGACGGCGCGCTTGCAACAGAGTCAGATTGTGTCAATATGCAATGCGGATAATGAGGTGCTGGCAGCGGCGTTCCTCATATGGGACAAGCACAGCATGTACTACCTAATTCCTTGCTACGACCAGAAATACAAAGACTCGGGAGCTGGCGCATTACTCGTGTTGGAAGCTATCAAATTGGCTCGTCAGAAGGATGTTGCATTCGACTTTGAAGGTAGCATGATTCGTGGTGTCGCGAACCATTACAAGCAGTTTGGAAGTACGCCAACTACCTACTATAGCATAGAAAAATACTATCACTGGTGGTTCCGATTGGCTGTATTTTGGAATTGGCTGAGAGAGCGAATAAAAAGGTAACAATAGGTTTTAGTTCGCATGAAGCACTTGGCGTACTTTCATTAAGTACCAGTCTTTCATTATTTGATTTGCAGAGATGGCATAGCTCTTGTTGCGATATATCCCATGCTGAATTAATTCTTCCAACATAGGTTCTGCGAGCTCTCTTTCGCCTAAAATGTCATTTGTATTTTTGCGTAATCGCAATATTGCGATTGGCAATAGATGCTTGATTCTATTTCTTATTTTTCTTCCATAGAAAAACACCTTATTTTCCTGTTTCTGCTCAAAATCCACCTTCATTGGTATGAATATGTGTTGTCTAATCGTATGTGTATAGAAGTTCTGCATTTCCAATTGTTTAATATGTATCTTTCTGAAGAACTCTAAAAACTCTTTATCCCAGTATGGCAATCGCACTTCGTATCCAAAAAACTCATATACTCTTGCTGAGTTGTTTATGTTGTATGGTAATCTGTTTTCGAAAATAAAAGCTTGATAAATGGACCAATTCTCTATCTGGTCTTGTTTTTTTATATTGAAATAGTTTCGTATGTTGTTTTTTAGTTTTGGTTGAAATTCGTACTCGAAATGCTCATGCATAATGGCTCTTACCATGTATTCAGTGCTACTTTTCTGTCCGATACATGCTTTTGTCAAATGCGATCCCGCGTTATAATCTGCCGAATGTCCTGGTATAAAGATAGCGTTTTGTTCTATCGCCTTAATTTTCCTAAGATAGTTAATGGCTGCATACTCAAACAGCCATACAAAATTACTTAGTCCTCCTATAAATTGGTAATATTGTTGAAACTCATGACTATCCAATTGTATCAGTTCTTTTATTTCTGTCTTTGTTGGGTTTATAATGTATAATGGGTAGTTCAATTCTTTAGCTACTTTCTTTGCAATTTTCTCTTCTATGTTGTTTTCTCTTCCTACCGTATAACATATAACCTTTCTGTATCCCATTTTTTTTAACATGCATAGAATTAATCTCGAGTCGTTTCCTCCGCTTAATGGTATCACCACTTGTCTATCACCTATGGAATGAACCATCCTGCGAAAGACATTCTGTAGCATTTCGCCCATTTGTTGGCTGTTTGCAATGGTTAGTTCGTGGGAACGAGTTAGGTAGGTGTAATATTGGTGTTGCTCTCCCTCCTCTGTCAAGTAGTGTCCTGGTCTTACCTGCTTTATGTTCGAAATCAGCGTTTTTCCATACAGCGGAAAGCCCGCTGACTGGTATTCCATTTTGCTGATTGTGTCCAATGTGTCCGTATGCCTAAGAATTTTGTAAGCATCGTCGCTAATCAAATATCCATGCTCTCTATCTACTCTGTAGTACAATGGATATATTCGAGAACTATCTACGGCAGCTGCATTTAGTGTGGCAGAGTGGCAAATGACTGCAAACAATCCATTTGCTTGTTCTAATCGCTCTTGTAGTTCTTCTATATTGCGTACGGTAAAATATGCGCAGAGATCTTCGCCTTTGTATAGTGTCCCCGATGGGTCATATATATACCCTCGTGCCGAAACGGAAGGAGTGTGATACCACCCCTTTCCGAATAATTTAATGTTAAATGCTGTCTTCTTTTGTGTTTTTATCGTGTTCATACATCATATAGATAAACCAACAAAGTTCAATGCCTAATACGATTGCGCCCGCTAAACTATAAAATGCGATAGCGTGATATATGGAGTGTAAAGAAATTCCTATAATTAGAGCGCCCAAGCGCAATCCGAGATAGAGTACCTCAAATCCCAGATAAGTGGCTTGACGGTTGAATACATCGGGCAAGAACGATAAGCTGGTATTGAGAATGACGAATAGCAACCATGGCAACATTAAACGGATGTATTGGCTTGTGCTGCTCCATTCTTGTCCTAATAACCCTGTGATAATCCACGGTAAGATACAATATAGAATGCTGAATATTAGGATAGATATACCCCCTATTTTTAGTAAATATTGTCGAATAAAAGCTAATACTTTTTTACCTTGTGCTACGCGCTCCGATGTGGCTTGAAATAACACTTGATAGATGGAACTACACACCAAGTTAATTGGTCGAAAAGCAATCGTAAACGCCATACCTAAAAATCCGATTTCCGCTAACCCAAAATGTGGTGTCAGTACTAAAATGGGTAAATTCCCTCCAATTGTGTTGAGTAAGGAGCGAGGGGTCGCAAAGAGTGGAAAGTTTTTGTATTGTTTGGCAATTTGGTGGATATCGTGTATGGATTGAATTCGAAATAATGGTTGGATGTGCTGCTTAAATCCTTTGAGGCAGACTATAATGATAGACACAATAGGACCTATTAGGGTTGCGTATATCATCCCGCCAGCTAATACACCTCCAAAACCAAATGCTAATTTGCTTCCTGCTGAAGCCATGCTTTGTGATAGTTGATAGGTGCTTATCTTATTATAGCATTTCTCGCGAATATACCAATAGTTAAGTAAATTCCATATTCCTAAGATAAATACATAAATCGGCATTGCCCAATAGTAAACAGCCAATCTTGGAGAGTTGAATAATGCTGCGATTGAGTTTGCAAATAAAGTAGATATTTCCACCAATAGTGTGCAACCTATTAACAAGCATGCTCCTGCTTGCACTACTGTTACGGCATCTTTCTTCTCTTTTGGGAGTACAATCGCGTAGTGATATTCTGCAAGGGAAATCAATGTCAGTATCCCTCCTATACTCAAAAATAAATTCAGCAGACCGAAGTCCTCAGGTGCATATATACGCGTCAGTATAGGGTAAACAAGCAAGCCAATGACTTGCGCCACCACATTAGCAGAAAGCAATTTCGCAAAATTGCGTACGATGGATGATTGAAATAATGACCCTATACTCATTTCACCTGCAAAAGTACTACATTTATCCCAAAATTGCAACTATTTGGTAGAAAAATTGCAAAAAATGTCAAGATATTTGCACAATTCAGAAAAAAGCAGTAAATTTGCAGTCCGAATTGATAGTGCTTGCAAAAGCATGTGATAAGTAAACATAAAAACACAAAACAATATGCAACAAAAAAAATCACCCCAAGCAAGTTTGGAAGACAAGAAACTGACTTATGTCCTTATAGGATTAGTGTTGGTATTAAGCATTTGCTATGTCGCATTTGAGTGGACAGAGAAAGAAGTCACTAAGTATGAAGTCGTGGATACAGACTTCCTCATCGAGGAAGAGTTTGATATCCAGCAAACCTCTCAAGAAACTCCTCCTCCTCCACCACCTCCAGCACCAGTAGAAGTAGAGGTACTCAATGTTGTGGAAGATGATGTTGAGGTAGAAGAGATTCAAATCAACACGGAGGATGACAAGGATGTGGAAGTGGTTATCGCACCTCCTGTAGAGGCTCCTGTTGAAGAGGAAGAAGAAGAGGTTATCTTCGTCGTGGTTGAGTCTATGCCAGAGTTCCCTGGTGGCCAACAAGCCATGATGCGCTATATTGGTGAGAATATCAAGTACCCTGTTATTGCACAAGAGAACGGTATTCAGGGTCGTGTGATTTGTCAATTCGTGATTGAGAAGGACGGTAAGGTTACTGATATTCAGGTAGTTCGTTCTTCTGGCGAGCCTTCGCTGGATAAAGAAGCTGTGCGTGTCATCAATAGCATGCCTAAGTGGAAACCAGGTAAGCAACGCGGTAAACCAGTACGCGTGAAATATACTATTCCAGTAAACTTCCGTTTGCAATAATTTCTCGCCTTTAGCCTAATCGCCTAATCGCCTTTAGCCTAAATCGCGTAGCTAAATGGATTTATCCATTCGAAATATCGAATACTGTAAGGGTGTCGGCGCTAAGCGTGCCGACATTCTTCGTAAAGAGCTGGGTGTGAAGTCGGCGCTCGATATGCTGTACCAGTTTCCGTACAAGTATATTGACCGCAGTCGCTTCTATTTTATCCATGAGATTGAGGACGACGACACCTATGTGCAGCTCATCGGTCATATCACCGAGTGGCACACCATTGGTATTGGCAATGCCCAGCGTCTATCCGCTACCTTTACCGACGGACGGCACACCATCGAACTCGTTTGGTTCAAGGGTGTGAAGTATGTCAAACTGGAGCGCAATGTGCAGTATCTGCTTTTTGGCAAACCATCGCGCTTCAATCATCAGTACAACTTCGTTCATCCCGAGCTCACGCCGATGAGTAAGGTGCAACCTGAACTCATGCAGGGGCTCGAACCGCACTACAACACCACCGAACCTATGAAACGCGCAGGGCTCAATTCCAAAGCCCTCCGCACCATCATCGCACATCTCATACCCGAACTCCAACAGCAGGGTATGGTAGATACGCTTGGCATGGATCTGGTGCAACGCTACCACCTCATGCGCCTGAGCGAAGCGCTCTGCAATATCCATTTCCCTAAGGATACCCCTACCATGCAGAAGGCGCGCGAACGGCTCAAGTTCGAAGAACTCTTCTATATCCAATTGCAGATTCTCAGGCAGATGAAACGCCGCGAACAAAATGTCGGCTTCTCTATGCCTATTGTGGGCAAGTCTTTCCACTCCTTCTACCAGAACTGCCTGCCCTTCCCACTCACCAATGCGCAGAAACGCGTGGTGCGCGAGATTCAGACCGATATCAAGTCTGGCAAACAGATGAACCGCCTTTTGCAGGGCGATGTGGGTAGTGGCAAAACGATCGTTGCCCTACTCACAGCCCTACTCGCTGTGGATAATGGCTACCAAGCCTGTATCATGGCTCCCACTGAGATTCTTGCTAACCAGCATTACGAAACCATCCAACAACTCCTCTCACCTCTCACCTCCTCGCCTCATCACCTCATCGCCTCATCGCCTAAAATCGCTCTCCTCACGGGTTCCACGACTGCCAAGCAACGCCAGCCTATTCATGAGCAACTGCGCTCGGGTGAGATCAATATCCTCATCGGCACGCATGCCTTGCTTGAGGACACCGTGCAGTTTGCCAACCTCGGACTATGTATCATTGACGAGCAACACCGTTTTGGTGTGGCGCAGCGCGCCAAACTATGGAATAAGAACACCCAACCGCCACATATCCTTGTGATGACGGCAACGCCTATCCCCCGCACTTTGGCGATGACGGTCTATGGCGATTTGCAGGTGAGTATCATCGACGAACTCCCTCCAGGGCGTAAACCTGTGCATACGCTTCACTATTCCATTCAACGCCGAGCATCTATCAATCAGTTCATCGCGCAGCAGATTGATATGGGGCGTCAGGTTTATGTGGTCTATCCGCTCATCAATGAGAACGAGAAACTCGACCTCCATGACCTCACCAATGGCTACAACCAACTCTGCGAAACTTTCCCCGAGTACCGTATTTCCATGGTACACGGACAGATGAAGGCGAAGGACAAGGACGAGCAGATGCAGCGTTTTGTCGCTGGAGAAACGCAGATTCTGGTGGCGACTACGGTCATTGAGGTGGGAGTGAATGTGCCTAACGCCAGCGTGATGATTATTGAGAATGCCGAGCGTTTTGGTCTCAGCCAATTGCACCAATTGCGTGGCCGAGTAGGGCGCGGTGCGGAGCAGAGCTATTGTATATTGCTCACGCGCGTGGAGATGAGCAAGGAGACGCGCCAGCGCATGGATATTATGGTGGCGACCAACGATGGCTTTCGTATTGCGGAGGCGGATTTGCAACTGCGTGGTCCGGGCGACTTAGAGGGTACGCAGCAGTCGGGCTTGCCGTTTGAGTTGCATATTGCCAGTTTGAGTACCGATGGCCAGTTGCTGGAGGTGGCGCGCCAAGCAGCGATGGAGGTTCTGGATGCAGACCCATTGCTCGAACAATCCCACAACCGTATATACAAACAGCGACTCGACTATCTTCGAATCGCTGCTGGTAATTGGGGAGAAATCTCTTAGAAATTACGCACTATTCACGCACAATAGACGGACAATACACGCACAATAAGCGCACAATTCCTTTCACTTCACTGGCGGATGATTAAAACATATGTGGGCGACCGCCACTCTCGTACATCTGCTGTTGCCATGCAGCTGCGCCCTTGGCTTTCAAACCGCCCATGCGGTTGAGTTTGTAGGTGTAAGTCAGCATGAAGTAGGTGGGCAAGGTATTGAATTTCTGGTAACTAACGCTGGTCTCGTTGACCGTTTGCACGATGTTCTTCTTGTCGTTCAAGAGGTCATACACCTTGAGGGTCAAGGTCGAATTAGCCCATGTCTTATCCAGCGAGAAGTTCCAAATCAACTCATTCACATCGGTCAGTCCTTGATAGCCGTGGCGTGAGGTGTAGCTCACATCGGTGGCTATATTCCATGATTTTGGCAAATGGAATGTCACATCGCCCGTGATAATCCAGTCGCCTATATGGCTGATATTCTTCTTGTTGAGCGAGTTGTGGGTTAGCGAATAGATATTCGTGTTCTTCACGCCTATATCCACTATCTTATGGGTAAATCGGAGTGTGAGGTCGCTACTCATGCGGAATGTACCCGTCTTTGACGCATCACCCAAAGGCAATTGATCCGCAGCTATCAGTGCTGCAATCTCATCGGCATCCTGTTCGCGGAGTACATACGCCACGCGTTGGTTGTAGCTCACTGCAGTACGCGAGTGGAACTGAAACATCTTGTTGCAGAATGGCGTATTGCTCATAAAATGCGCCCCCACATACCACGGAATCATCTCCGCGTTCACGGTTTGCAGATAGCGTTTGCCTGTCTTGTCGTAAATAGTATTATTGGTCAGCGCATCTTGCGTGAGGTTGGCGTTCATGCCCACCATCATACTGGAGAACTTCTCCTGATTGAACTTCGAATACATCGCAAAGATATTGTGGCTGAAAGCTGGGTTCAGTCCCAAGTTACCTACTGTCTCGTTCATCGCATCGGAGTTATTGCGCACGGGCTCCATCTGCTGGATAGTCGGCTGATTGACGCGTCCGCGATAGACGATTCGGGCAAACTCCTTCTGACCGAACTTATAGCGGAAGCGCACATTTGGCGACCAGTTCCACCTATTATATAAGGTATCGCGCGCGAGGATACCGCCATAGTAGGTCTTGGAATAGGTCTGCGTAGCCAACACGCGTGCACCTGCTGTCAGGTCACTCTTTTCGCTCACCCAGCGGTAGTTCAGTTCTAACTGTTCGGTGTACATATTGTTGTTGAGTGCGTTGGAATACACGCTGTCGTATTGATACGAGCCGTCCATCATGGAGTATTGATCTTTCACCGAGTTACGATTGCTACCCGACAGCGATAATACCGTTTCGATAAAGTGGTTCTTGCCATAGATTGGCTCCACGAACGATGTGCGCAGCGAATAACTCAATGCGTCGCTGCCCGACAAGGTGTGTTGATCCACCAATGCGCTATTGGTCAATCTGTCCCATGCATAGGTAGTGTCGGTTTTCTCGGTGTTCTTAAAGGTGAAGTTAGCTCGCATTGTCAGGGCGCGACCGGGTTTAGCAAACTTATGGTTGTAGGTTGCACGCATAGAGGCAGAAATCTCCTCTTGTAGGCTCTGCTGGCGTTGGTAGCCGTCGTTGATAAGCACCGAATCGCGCTCGTAAGTATAGTCATTGTTTTGCTCGGATCGCGAGTTAGAGTAGCTGATTTGAGGGCGCAGAATAATCTTGTTCATCGAGTCAATCTGATATTCCATCTCCAGACGCATTTGTGCATCCCATGCGTATGTCATCTTGTTGGTAGAATCTTGGTCAATATAGGTTGCCTCCTCGCTATAACTCTCTTTCTGTGACTGAGTTCGTGTGTCATTGGTGGAGTGGTTGATAGTCGCATCGCCACCCAATAGGAGCTCTGTCTTATCATCTTTCTTCTCCAGATTACTCGTGAGGTCAATATTGGTGTTCACACCCAAGTTCTCCGAGGCGGTGATACCTGCGTTTTGTCCGCCAAACCAACCGCGTCCGCGGCGCGAGCGAATCTCATTGGTGTTGTTGGCGCCGCCTACGATAGTCGTTTGGCTCTCGCCCAGCAGCAGGTTCGTGAAGATATTGGCGTTATAGCGCGCATCATTCTCCACGAAGTACTTCATGCGCGCAGCATCCGTATCACCGTAAGCAGGATTGCCATAGTCAAACCAACCGCCATTATCTGTCACTATATCTGCGCCCAATGCACCCGAGTAGTTGCCAAACACACCTTTCTTGCGGTTTTTCTTCAGACTGAGGTTGATGATTCGCTCTGTCTCATCGTCCTCAAAACCAGTCAGTTTAGCCATTTCGCTCTTCTCGTCAATGACTTGTATCTTCTCAATCATGTCGGCTGGGATATTCTTGGTGGCAGTCTGCACATCGTCGCCAAAGAATTTCTTACCGTCAATACGCACGCCTTTGATTTCTTCGCCATTGATGGTCACATTGCCTTCTTTGTCCACCTCCACGCCGTTCATCTTCTTGAGCAGTTCCTCCACGGTAGCGGTTTCGCTGACTTGGTATGCAGCGGTGTTATATTCTATGGTGTCACCTTTGACGGTCATTTCAGCCGCACGCCCTTGTACGCTCACTTCAGCCAAGTGTTGCACTTGCTCTGTTAAACGGATAGTAGGCAAATCCAAATTTGCATTAGGCATTTTTACCTCTTTGATTGCCTCATTGAAACCCACCGATGAGATAATTAACTTGTATTCACCCTGACGGATATTGCTCAGTATGAATATACCGTCATAGGTCGTTTGCGCGCCTTGTACGAGGGTGGAGTCGGTACCTTGAGCCGTTGGGTGATAGGAGAATAGGCGTATGGTAGCCATCTCCACAGGTGCACCATCGGTCTTAGAGAGGATCGTACCCGAAAGCGTGTGTTGCGCTTGCACGGTCATCGTTATAGCGATGAAGAATATAAATGATACTATCTTTTTCATTGCATTGTGGTTGTTTTCTTAATTAGTTGTTTTCTTAATTTATAGCACTCTTCTTCAAAAATCATGCCAATCTGCCAATACCATTGCTGCCATGGCTTCCACCACGGGCACAGCCCGCACCGCCACGCACGCGTCATGCCTTCCCGCCGCCTCTCGCCTTAGTGTCTTGCGATTCGACGCCGTGGGCTTAAACACGCAGCGGAATACGATAGGCGTGCTGTCGCTTATTCCACCTGCTATACCGCCAGAGATTAGTCTTGTGTTCTCCGAGAGATACATCTCGCTGCCTTTCTTGCTCACGCCCTCAAAGCCCGAACCGTACTCAAATCCTTTGCAGGCATTGATACTCATCATGGCGAAGGCCAAGTGCGCTTGTAGTTTATCGAAGATGGGTTCGCCCACGCCTATGGGCATACCTGTGATGCGACACTCCACGATGCCACCAATACTGTCGCCATCTTGTTGAATAGCAGCGATGTATGCATCAAACCGTTCGGCGTTGGTCTCTTCGCCCACTTGCACCAGTTTGGCTTCGATGTGTATGTTTTTTTCGGCAAGTATTTGTTTGGCTATGCTGCCTGCCACTACGCGTGCGGCTGTTTCTCTGGCAGAAGCGCGTCCGCCACCACGGTGGTCGCGTATGCCATATTTCTCTTGATAAACGCGATCGGCGTGTCCTATTCGATACGAGTGGCGCAGCCATTCATAATCTTCGGGTCGTGCGTCGCTATTGCGAATGATGAAGGCAATAGGTGTACCCAGTGTCACACCGTCCATCACTCCGCTCAGCCATTCCACCTCATCCGTCTCACGCAACGCCCGAGGTGATACCCCACCATTCACCTCTTCGCCTTTCGCCTTTCGCCTCTCGCCTTTAACCTTTCCTCGCCCTGCCCTGCGGTCAAGCTCGCTCTGTATGAGCGTAAGGTCGATATGCAAACCCGCAGGCACGCCATCCAGCACGCCACCGATAGCCCGACCGTGTGACTCTCCGAAGGAGGTGAAAGTGAAATGTTCGCCGAAAGTATTCATTAATTTCCTAAATAAGCGTGCAAAATTACAAAAAAAATTGCATATATCAAAAAAAAGTAGTAACTTTGCGCGTTTTTTATGCTCGTTTACTTATGAAGAAGATACTCTTTCTACCATTTTTATGTCTGCCGTTGTTTGCTATGGCAGAGCGCGTTGAATTATTGCCATTTGGCGATATGGAGCAATGGACTGTGCGATATATCAAAGAGTCAAAACTCTTGGGCGGACAAACCAAAACGCTGTATTGTCTTGCTCCAACGGATACTATTCGCAAAAATGCGCCTTATATCTTCGGGCAAAATGGAAACCCTTGGGCAACCAGCAATGCTTATGCCAATGTGGTCGGTATTGAGAAAGCTGCGGGTACTATGACTCCCGAAGCGCGCGAAGACGGTGGTACTTGCTGCCGACTTGATGTGGACATGGTAGGTGTACGCGTCATGGGAATGATTGATATTCAGGTCTTAGTGTCGGGTACACTGTTTACGGGTCGTAACATCGAACCTATCACCACCGCGGCTGACCCATATCAGAATATCGACTTCGGCGTGCCTTTTACAGCCCGTCCTACTGCTCTAATGTTCGACTATAAGTGCGTGGTGGAACAAGAGAGTTGGTATTGGTTTGCCAAAGGTACTGCCAAACCGAAAAAAAGAGAGTTTGAAAATGGTGATATAGATGAGGCTGAAGCCTATATCTATCTGCAACACCGTTGGGAGGACGAGAAGGGAAAGATACACTCCATTCGCGTGGGAACGGGTTATGAACGCTTCTCCAAGACGCAAACAGAGTGGGTGAATGCTCACCGCGTGCCTATCCACTATGGCGATATTACTGGCGAACCTTGGTATAAAAAGTATATGGGATTCAAAGGTATTGAACGCGCTGCCAACTCCAAAGGTAAGATTACTCCTATTATTGAGGAGGGTTGGGACGCTACATTAGAGCCTACTCATATGGTTATTGTCATTACATCGGGTAAATTGGAAGCTTTCGAAGGACACGAGGGCAATACTTTGTGGGTGGACAATGTGAGTTTGGTATATGAAGATTAGTTTATCGTTTGAAGTTTAAAGACTAAAAATATGAAAAAGATTTTACTTTGCATGGCAATCGCTCTTTCTTTACCTACCATTTGTATGGCAAAGAAGACCTTGGTGCTAATAGGTGACGCCAGCATGGCACCACATAGTATTGCGAATCCTGATGTGCGTGGTTGGGGCGAAATGCTCTCTAACGCTTTTACCGATAAAGTGGAGATGGTCAATTTTGCTCAAGCGGGCGAGAGTACCCATACATTGGTAGAAAAACGACTCGTGAAGATTTTGGAGCAATGTAATTCGGGCGATTATGTGTTGTTACAGCTTGGACAAAACGACTTGCGCGATGAGAATGGAAGTATGTACTATTCTATTGCAGAAATGACAACACAATTGATGGGTGTTGTGGAGAAGATGCAGAAAAAACGATTGAAAGTTATTCTTTGCACCCCGTTAGCTCAACCTTATTACCAGAATGGACAAATCGTTGATCGCATGGGTGGGTATGCAGAAGTGATTCGCCGAGTGGCTCAAATCAAGAAAACATACTTGTTGGACTTGGAGCGTGTGAGCAAGGAATGGCTTAATACAATCGGGCGTGAAAATGCTCAATTATTTTTCAAGAATATCTCTCAGGAGACCCAACGCCGTGAGTATTTATTGACGGAAAATGGTGCCACAGAAGTGAGCCGAATGGTGGCGAAAGAGATTCAGACGCAAAAGATACCTTTCTTGAAAAATCACCTCGTATTGCCTCAATAAGGAATAAATGTTTGCCCTGTTGTCGTATATTGATTATTGCCTATTGGGCGCATTGGTACTGATATTGTTGTACCAATGCTATTTCTATTTTCGGTATATGACAATTGCCAGTCGCAAACAGAGCGAGCACACACCGTTGTTGGATGATGCTAATTGTCCGAAAGTGAGTGTTATTGTTTGTGCGCGCAACGAACAGCAGAATTTGCAAGACTATCTTCATACCTTGCTCACGCAGGACTATCCATGCTACGAAGTGATTGTCGTGAATGATGGCTCGGAGGATGATACGCAAATCATATTGGAGCGCTATGCTTTGCAGTGCAAACAACTTTATACTACTTTTGTTCCGAGGGATGCGCGCGTAATCAGTAGCAAGAAGTTGGCACTTACTATTGGTGTGAAAGCAGCCAACTATGACTATTTGTTGCTTACCGATGCCGATTGCCGACCTCATTCGCGTCATTGGATACGCGAGATGATGAGTGGGTTTGCTAACGAACAAACGGAAGTAGTCTTGGGGTATGGCGCCTACTTTGAGAAGAAAACACTTCTCAATAGTCTAATCTGTTACGATACGCTGTTTATTGGTTTGCAGTATATGGGTATGGCGAATGTGGGGTATCCTTATATGGGCGTAGGGCGTAATTTGGCATATAAGAGAGATACTTTCTTCAAGAATAGTGGTTTCCGCGGTATGCTGGGAGAGGTTGCGGGCGATGATGACCTCTTTGTAAATAAGGTGGCTAATAAGGCAAATACGGCTGTTGTTTGTTCGCCTGAGAGTATTACTTGGTCATCTCCCAAAACGACATGGAAGGAATGGATACATCAGAAAACTCGTCATTTGTCGGTCTCTCACCACTATAAGCAAACCAGCAAGATGCGTTTAGGCATTGAGCCAATGACGCGTGGATTATTTTATGCGCTGTTGATTGCCACTGCGCTGTTTGGGGGTGGATTGGCAATAGGCATAGCTTATCTATTATGGTGGTTGCGGCTGGTGATGCAACTCTGTGTCATCAACACCGCTGCACATCGTTTGGGCGGACGACTCTTTGGCATAGAGATTGTGGCATATGATATTATACTCCCATTGGTCACACTGTGGTTGCTCTGTACCAAGCGCTTCCACAAACGACCCATATACTGGTAAACCCATCCTGTCTAACAGCGTAGCGGTTTAACATCTAATAATACAATGGTCTAACTTCTAAAACAAATACAATTATGGAAGAACAAAAACTCAACATCAACCTCTCTCCAGAGATGGCAGAAGGTACTTACAGCAATTTGGCAATCGTAGCACACTCATCATCGGAGTTTGTAGTGGATTTCGTGCGCATGATGCCAGGTCAAAAGAGTGCTAATGTACAATCACGCGTGATTATGACCCCAGAGAATACCAAGAAACTCCTCTTCGCTCTCCAAGAGAATGTAGCGAAATACGAGAAGCAATTTGGTACGATCAAACTCAACGGCACACCAGCCCCAGGTAGTACTATTCCGATGTCCTTCGGCGGCGGACAAGCATAACCATTAACCCGACCGCTCTGCGACCGCTACAGCGCAGCGATCTACAGGGCTTTGCCCGATCTACAAGCGAGCGTAACGAGCGATCTAAAAACTTCTAACCTATGAAAAAGACATTTCCAGCCAGTCAACTCATTATCAATGAGGACGGCAGTATATTCCACCTTCACATTCGCCCCGAACATTTGGCGGATAAGGTGATATTGGTCGGCGACCAAGGTCGCGTCAACATGGTGGCTTCGTTTTTTGACGAAGGCAGCATTGAGTGCGATATCCAAAGTCGTGAGTTTCATACTATCACGGGTAAATACAACGGCAAACGCATCTCTTGTATCTCCACAGGTATCGGCACCGACAACTGTGATATTGTGCTCAACGAATTGGATGCCCTTGCAAATATCGACTTTGCTACCCGCACAGAGAAAGACGAGCATCGTTCCCTTGAAATCGTGCGTATCGGCACTTGCGGCGGTATGCAAGAGGATATCCCTCTCGGTACATTCCTCGTGAGTGAGAAATCCATCGGTTGGGACGGCGTATTGGCTTTCTACGAAGGTCGTGACGAGATTGCCGACCTCGGATTTGAGGAGGCATTGGTGGACTTCATCCACTATCCAGCCAAAGCGGCTCGCCCATATGTGGTAGCGGCTAATCCTGAGCTTGTCAACCGTATTGCGGGTGACGATATGATGCGTGGTTGCACCATCGCTGCCAACGGTTTTTATGGTCCTCAGGGGCGCGTATTGCGTTGTGACTTGGCGGTAAAAGAGATCAATGACTTGATTACCGACTTCCGCTATGAAGGACAACGCATTACTAACTACGAGATGGAGGGTAGCGCTATCGCAGGTCTCAGCTTGCTGATGGGACATAAAGCCATGACTGTCTGCTGTGTCATCGCCCAACGCAAAGTCGAAGCTGCCAACACCGACTATAAACCTCGTATCAAACAATTGGTACAAACTGTATTAGAGAGAATTTAATAACGACCTTAATGTCCTTAATGACCTTAAAGTCCTTAAACAACAGACAATGAAGAAATTAGCAATCCTTAGCCTTGCGCTCGTAGCACTCAGCGCATGCTGCAAACAAGAACAAACATTCGACTACACCGTGGACAAATTCTATGACCTCGAGATTCTGCGCTATCAAGTGCCAGAGTTTGACTCTCTGAGTCTGCAACAAAAGACCCTCGTTTATCACCTCACCGAAGCAGCCTTGCACGGTCGTGATATTCTCTTCGACCAAAACGGTCGCTACAACCTGCGTATCCGCCGTGCCCTCGAAGCACTTTACACCCAATACAAGGGCGATAAGAAGAGCGAGGAGTTCGTGAACTTCGAGAAATACCTCAAGCGCGTATGGTTTGCCAACGGCATTCACCACCACTACGCATCCGACAAGTTCCAACCTGAGTTTTCTCAAGAGTGGTTCGTGAACGCATGCGCAGAAGCAGGTGTTACCTACGACGAGGCTATCCTGCCTGTTATCTTTGACCCAACCGTGATGCCTAAGAGCCTTAGCCTTGAGGGCGAAGATCTTCTCCTTGCATCTGCCAACAACTACTACGAGGGTGTGACCCAAGCAGAGGCAGAAGCATACTACGAGAAGCATAAAGACACTTCTGCTGAGCCATTGTGGATTGGTCTCAATAGCAAACTCGTAAAAGAGAACGGCAAAGTCGTTGAGCGTGTATATAAAGTAGGCGGTATGTACAGTGCCGCTCTCGAAAAAGTAGTTGAGCATCTCGAGAAAGCGCTCCCATTTGCAGAGAACGAGCAACAACGCCTTGTCATCGAGAAAATGATTGAGTTCAACAAGACTGGCGACTTGAAGGCTTTCAACGAGTACTGCATCGCATGGGTGAAAGACCTTGATAGCCGTGTGGATTATGTAAACGGTTTCACCGAGACATATGCTGATCCGCTGGGTATTACAGGTACTTGGGAGTCACTCGTGAACTTCAAAGATATGCGTGCTACCCACCGTTGCCAAACCATCTCCGATAACGCACAATGGTTCGAGGACAACTCTCCAACCGATAAGAAATACAAGAAAGAGGAAGTCAAAGGCGTGAGCGCAAAGGTAATCACCGCAGCTATCCTAGCGGGTGACTGCTACCCTGCAACGCCTATCGGTATCAACTTGCCTAACGCCAACTGGATTCGCAAGGACTATGGTTCTAAGTCTGTAACCATCGACAATATCACCCACGCCTACAACGAGGCAGCCAAAGGCAATGGCTTCAACGAGGAGTTTATGGTTAGCCCAGAGGTCATCGCTATGTACGAGAAAGCAGGTGCTTGCGGCGACTTGCACACCGACCTCCACGAGTGCGTAGGTCACGGTTCTGGTAAATTGATGCCAGGCGTTAGCAAAGATGCCCTCAAGGAGCATGCTTCAACCATCGAAGAGGCGCGTGCTGACTTGTTGGGTCTCTACTATATGGCTGACCCTAAGTTGGTAGAACTCGGCTTGTTAGAGGACGAAGAGGCATACAAGGGATTCTACTACCAACAGATGATGAATGGTCTGATGACCCAACTCGTGCGCATTGAGCCAGGCAAAGACATCGAAGAATCACACATGCGCAATCGTCAATTGATTGCTCTCTGGGTATTCAAGAACGCTAAGAACAACGAGGTAGAGATGATTGAGCGCGATGGCAAGCACTACCTCCAAATCAATGATTACGAGGGTATTCGTCACCTCTATGGCGAGTTGCTTCGTGAGGTACAACGCATCACTTCTGAGGGCGATTACCCTGCTGCAAAAGCGATGGTAGAGGAGTATGCGGTAAAAGTAGATCAAGACTTGCACAAAGAGATATTGGAGCGTTACGAGAAGCTCAATCTTGCTCCTTATAAAGGTTTTGTGAACCCTGTTTATACTGCACATTACGATGCAGAAGGCAATATCACGGATGTCACGCTCGACTACACCGAGGGTTATATCGAGCAGCACCTTCGCTATTCCCGCGACTATTCCTTCTTGCCTGACATTAATTAATGTAGTTGAAAGTTCATGGTTTAAAGTTTAAAGGCAGGAAGTAGCGGCAAAGCCGCATTACCCAGCCTTTACACCATACACTTTACACCATACACTAAAAAAATCAATGCGCATCGAACTGCCAATATCGAAATCCATTGCAAATCGATTATTGATATTGCAAGCTATACACGGAGACGAGCTTATGCCCGTCTCCGATTCTATGCCCGACGATGTGCGACTGATGAGTGAGGCGATTAGGCTATTAGGCGAGAGGCGAGAGGCGAGAATTGACCTCGGCAATTGTGGAACCGCCATGCGCTTCCTCACCGCCTATTGCGCGCAGTTAGAAGGACAAACAACCATTTTAGACGGGGTAGAGCGCATGCACCATCGCCCTATTGGTCAGTTGGTGGACCCTTTGCGTGAGATAGGCGCAGATATTGAGTATTTGGGCGAAGAAGGCTTCCCGCCTTTGCGCATTAAGGGATGTATATTGGATAAGCATAGGATAGTGACTATCAACAACCCGCAATCCACGCAGTTCATTTCTGCTCTATTGCTTATCGGCGCCAATGTCCAAACCAACTCTACCTCTCCGTACATCACCTTGACCCGCACACTCATTGAGCAGTATATTTCCTGCCGCTCGCAGGGAGTTGATTGCGAGCGGAATGTTGTTGAAAATAATGTTGTTGGTGTTGTTGATTTAGATAATCTCGAACATGATTGGAGCTCCGCCGCTTTTTGGTATGAGTATGTCGCTCTTCATGGTGGCGAGATCACGCTCCCGGGTCTCTCTCGCGACTCGTTGCAAGGCGACAAGGTCGTTGCTGACATCTTTGCTCACCTTGGTGTACATACCGAATACACAGCCGAAGGTATCACGATAACGAAAAAAAACGACGAGGAGTTTTTAATCCAACAATACGAGCAACAAAAACCAACAACACAAACAACAAAATCCAACAATAGTTCCGCTGGGGAACAACACACCCCAGCGGCAAGGAAAAATGCTTCTTTGAGCGCGCGCTGTGTTGTTGCGCGCGCAATGTTGTTGACAAAAAATGTTGTTAATGTTGTTGATAATAATACTCTGATCATAGACTTCTCCGCCTGCCCAGACCTCTATCCCGCTGTTGCGCTCACTTGCGAGCGATTAGGTATTGAGTTACACGCCACAGGCGTAGAGTCCTTGCCATTGAAAGAATCCGACCGCCTGCGTGCGGTGCGTGAGCACCGCACCGATGCAGACCACCGCATGGCAATGGCATTGTTGATTGCAGGCTACGAAGTGGATGACACCGCCTGCATTAGCAAATCCTATCCGCAATTCTTGGAGCATTTCCGACTATTGCGCAAAAAGTAACAAGTACACTTTGTCCAAAATAGGCCGATTCTTAAGATTCACTTCTCTCATACCTTATATATCTTCCTCGGGTAAAAGACCAAAGATGAACCAAAGAAGAACCTAGGATGAACCCAAGAACTCCAAATTACAAAAAAGTACTTTTATTAAGATTACCATCTCTTTTACTTCTCTTATACCTTCCTCTATTCCACCGACCGACGACCGACCGACGACCGAGAGAACTCCGCATCAACTCCCCGCCTCCCAAAAGTGCTATTTCTTAAGATTGATTTATATCTCCAAACTAAAAACAACAAAAACTTCGCCATTCTTTTGCTCAATCCAAAATAAATCACTACCTTTGCCCAACAATTTTATACACTTGAATACCATGACATCAGTTCGACAATTTCAGCGTTATATTTGGCTCGTTGATTTGCTATATTCACGAGGAGCATTGACTCGCCAACAAATCAATGATTATTGGCAAAACGCAGCGCTCAATGATGAAGATGAAGCAGCTATTCCACGACGCACATTCTTCCGCATGAAAGATGATATTCTTATTCTGTTTGGTATTGAGATAGAATGTGTAAGTGGCAATAAATACGCAATAGCTAACCGTGATGACATAAAGAGTGATGATGTCCAAA
>JAGBZD010000025.1 GCA_017628395.1 Paludibacteraceae bacterium
ATGTTGGCGCGCGCAGTCGTTGTTTAAGTTGTCTTCAATAAATATGAATAACAGTTGTTTTCAATTAACTTATTAATTTGTATTAGACATGAAAAAAGTATATGTAGCGCCTCAAACAGAGGCAATCGAATTACTCGCAGACACAGTGTTAATGGCAAGTCCTGGTGGTAGCACCTATAATTTGCCATACGGAACTTCAGGCAACGGAGGTTCTCCACGCTAATCCGTTAAAGCACAAATCAAAGATTAACTCTATACAGGAACCGCTCCTTTGGGGCGGTTTTTGTAAATAACAAAGCACTTTAATAATAGAATAAATATTCCTATTATGAAAACAATCTTCACATTTTTTGCCTTTATCACTATTGCACTCTCCATCCATGCACAAGAGATGCAAGTGAAAGAAATCACCCTAACTGGTATGGTTAAGACACAATTCTCTCGTATGGGTCGTGGATACACATCCCTTGACGATGCTAAAGGCAACTCTATCCAGATATACAACGAGTCAGCTAAATGGGCGTATGGCGAGTACACTGTTTACGCATACCTTGTAGATGATGACATCACCGTAGGTGGAACAGGTACATGGGAACTCGTGGACGAGGTAGAAACCCTTACCGCGACCCTTACAGACGATGAGCAAACAGTTACCTACAACATCACAGCTACTGTATCAACACTCAAGACCTACACATTGACTTGTAGCAATGCACAATACTTCAAAACAACCTCTTCTATTGAATCCACCACTTTCATTGGTCAAGTTGACGGCGTAACACTCAAAGTTACCATCGACAACATGAAAACTGGAAGCAACACAGAGGTGTTTGGCGTATATGGCGAGACTGATATCCTAGCTGAAACAGCTACAGTTATGGGTAGCACCGCTAAATACACACTTTCTGGCACCTTCAATGATGCTATTGGTAATACCTACAAAGTGAGTATGAAAGCGACACCTATGGAGAAAACTCCTATCGAAGTGACTAACGCTTCATATACTGAAGTAGATGGCGATATTATCGTTACTGGTCTGTGGAATGACACCCAACTCATAGTCACTCTCAACGGTTTATCTACCACCGATAGTATAGTATATGAAGAGGCAACTTTGGAGATAGGCGAGATTCTTGCTACTTCAGTTGCAGCTACCTTCACCAAGACAGCAGACGGCTTTACATTAACTGGTGAGTTTGTTCAGTCTGACGAGACTGCTATCTATACACTCTCCATCTCTGGTTCTGCAACCAGCACCGCACTTGACAATATTGGCAATGGCACCACCGCAGTTGTTAAAACCATCGAGAATGGACAATTCATCATCATCCGTGATGGCGAGAAATTCAGCGCACAAGGCGTAACAATCCAGTTATAAACTATGAGTGATAAGTGATAAGTTAAGTCGAGAAAAACCACAAGAAAACCGCCTCACAAGGGCGGTTTTCTGTATAACACTATAACATAAAAAAAGAGTCAATGGGGGATTATTCTCATAAAATTGTACAAGTAGAAGAATTTAGTTTGCATAATTAAAAAAAATGTTGTACCTTTGCATTTCCCAATTCTGCAAGTGCCGCTTGCCGAATTAAAAGAAGCCAACCACGAATTTGTGCAAGTGCCGCTTGCACAAATCACTTGGTATCATCATATTTCGTTGTTGTCTAAAGTAAAAGATGATGCGGAACGCGCATATTACATCACAGAAACAGCTCAAAATGGCTGGAGCAGAGATGTAATGATGATGCAGATTGAGAATGGTTATATTCACACTAAGGGTAGAGCAATCAATAATTTTACACAAACCCTACCTCCTCCGCAATCTGATTTAGCGCGATACATATTCAAAGATCCTTATAACTTCAGTTTCTTGGGAACCGTAGCGCTGCAAAATGAATTGGATATTGAGAAATCATTGACCAATAAGGTGACAGAGTTTTTATTGGAAATGGGGCGTGGTTTTGCATATATCGATCGGCAGTATCATATTTCTGTGGACGGAGATGATTATTATATCGACATCTTGATGTACCACCTGAAACTGCACTGCTATGTGGTAATAGAGCTAAAAGCCGTAGAGTTCAAACCTGAGTTTGTAAGTAAGTTAAACTTCTACATATCTGCGGTGGATGAATATGTCAAGTCTCCAGAGGACAAGCCTACTATCGGTCTGCTCTTATGTCGTACAAAGAGTGATAAGAAGGCAGAGTTCTCTCTTCGTGGTATTACTCAGCCAATGGGTATTGCACAATATGAAACAGAAAAATTGTTTGCCGATGTTGCATCTGCTTTACCACAAATAGAGGAAATAGAGAAAAAAATGGCTGAAAACAATTAAGTTTCTAGGATCCCATACAATACGAAAACCGCCCCCCACAAAAGGGCGGTTGTTTTTTTTATTGTGGTGAAGATGTTGGTAATATACCTCCTTTTATTAGTTGGGATAGTTTAGATTTCTGCCATAGGCAAGGAGAATATAAAAAACAATCGTGTCCCAAAGGCCGATTGTTTTTGTGTAAGGAGAATTTTGCTATCAACTATATTGTTATGATAGACTCCCCTAAAGCAGATGAGATTTTTGCTAATGTGGCAAGTGTAAAGTTATGTGTTCCTCCACACCAACGGCTTTGTACATCGATCTATTTGGCTTTCGTATACGAACCATTTGTATCTCCCCCCCGCCCCCACAAAGGGGCGGTTGGTTGTATTAAATCTCACATGATTATACGAAAAACATCTTGAGAAGTACTAAATTGCATAATTTTTGCACAATAATTTTCAAATCTCAAAAAAATATAGTACCTTTGCAAAAAAAATAGATAGATAGTTTGCTATGCCTAAAGTTCTACAATATATTACCGCTTATTTTACTTGGGTTTTCTCTTCTACGGAACAGACGTCAACGAAAATCGTGCTCATGTACATGTAGGTAAACGTGGTGTGGATAAATTTTGTAAAATTTGGTTAGAACCGTTTATTAGTATTGCTGATGCTGGCGATTTAACTCTATCGCAACAAAAGCAAGTTATGCAAATTGTTGAGGAACAACAAGATAAACTGTTGAAGCAATGGGCATTATTCAAAGAAGGGAAACCTATTAAAATGTTAACCGTTAAACGCTAATATAACTATGTGTAAAGTAGAAGGGTATTGGAATACTATTCCAAAAATCAAATGTGTATCTTTCCCCATTCGCGGAAAGATGGCTGTAAAGTTGGAAGATGGTCGTGTGATTATTGTTCCTCTTTCTTCGTTTCCCTCAATAAAGAAGGTTCCTGTCAAAGACCGCTCTAAATGGTATTTGATGGGTGGTGGAGTGACATGGGATAGTTGTCCTGAAGTTATTCATATTGAGCAGATATTAGGTAATTATCATAATTATCAACACGAGTGAAGACTACGCATTGTTACACAGCAAATACACGTGCTGCTGAGATTATTTGTGAAACTAAGCAAGCTATTGAAAACTTCAAAAATGGTACTGTAGAAATAGTATCTATGGATTCTTTTTTGCAAGAATTAGTATGATATTCTCCAAGATTTGCTATCCAATCATTAATTCGATTATGTATCTGTAGAGTTTCGCTCCACGCATCCTTTGGTAATTGTACTGACCGCAATTGACATTTGTACCACGAACCATTTGCCTCATTTACACCAACCGCCCCCACAAGGGCGGTTGGTTGTAATTATATATAGTTGGAAAAGTGTATTTTTATGATTTTGACCGCATTGGTCGTTACAATGTTTAGTTCATGTTCTCTCGCATGCGAGTAGGAGGCATAAAGTGTCTATTTGTTGGGCGGAATTTTACAAAAACACTCAAAAAATGCCCACTTTCATTTGCTCGTATCAGAAAAAATATATATCTTTTCAGCGAAAATATGTAGCATGCTACAAAAATATTAAATAAAGGGATTTATATATCTGTTGACACTTGCTGTCATTATCAATTTTGTTTTGTTCTCCAAATGCGGCAAAGCTGCATTTCATTAGAGCAAAAACAAAACTTATCCTTGAATTGACAGAGGTTGCTTTTAATAAATTGCTTTATGATATTTTGAGGTTTATATTGAGCATATAGTAGTGCGGAGTGAGTGAATGGTGCGAGCACCACGATTGAGCGACAAACTGCTAGTTGCCAATAAAAAGCCAAAAGGTCATAAAAGTGTTTAATGTATATGTCCTACAATGCTAAAGAGTAAAACGTGCAATTTTTAAAAGAAACCTCACATTGACATCCAAATTGACTTTAATTGTCATAAAAATAAAATCAGTGTCAACATATATATAGTTCCCTAAATAAAAAAAAGTATGATATTCTCCAAGACTTACTATCCAATCATTAATTCGCTTATGTGTAAGTAAAGTTATCGTACAACGAACCATTTGTCTCTTCCACACCCCAACTGTAGTACGAAGCAACGCTAAAACTGCCCTAAAACCTCCTCATATGTAAATCCGCGTTGCAGGCAAAAGCGAATGAGCTTCTCACGAAACTGCGGGTCACTACTCTTCAAACTGCGTTTCTTGCTGGCAATCACCTTCTGCAACACCTCTTGATATACCTGCTCATCCATTTCTTCCAGTGCCCGACTTATCGCAACAGACGGCAAACACTTTGCCTGCAACCCCGCACGCAGTTTCATACGACCCCAACCCTGATAAAGCAACTTGTCGTGCACAAAAGCACAACAATAGCGTTGCTCATCCAAATACTTCTGCTCCTGCAAATGACAAACAATTTGCTCCACTTGCTCTGGAGTAGCCTGCCATTGCTGCAATTTCTGCTGCACTTCATACAAACAATGCTCCGCAGCAGCACAATACGCCTCCGCCTTAGCGCGCAACTGCTCCAAAGACCATTCGCGGTTTACCATAAATATCGTTTTTGAGTTGAACATCCATATATCCCATCCCACGCAACATATCACACACCGCATCACCATAAGCCTCGTTGATTTCGAAGAAAAGATAAATCGGCTGTGCCTGTGGGTCGCCTCCCCTCGTTGCAGATAGATTTACAAGAGTGGCTATCCGTCGATAAAACAGCAATGGGTCGCTATCAGGCACAAACAATGCCGAATGTGGTTCGTAATCCAGCACGCGCGCAGCCATATCCTTTCTCTCGCTGTCGCAGATGTAAGGCGGATTACTGATGATAACATCGGATATAGGCAATAGGTTATCGGCGATACCCGAGAGGATGTCGAGTCGTAACCAATTGACTGCTACACGATTGCGCAATGCATTCTCCTTTGCTACCTCCAACGCCTCTTGGCTAATATCCACTCCCGTCACTTGCCAACGAGGAGCAGCCTTCTTCAGCGCAAGGGCAATACAACCACTACCCGTACCTATATCCACTACGCGCAACGATTTGTCCTTATCTGCCATCTGCAATACCCACGCTACCAATTCTGCCGTTTCGGGACGAGGAATCAGCGTAGCTGGCGTAACACGCAAATCAAGACCCATCCACTCCGTATGACCGAAAATATATTGTATCGGTTCATTAGCGCGAAGTTTTTGCAAAATAATTTCTATATTTGGAATATTTTTTGTACCTTTGCCCGCCGTAAGGATTTGCGTACGCGTCATACCTGTGGTTTCCTCTATAATCCAGTATGCCAACTCACGCAATTCTTCCTCTGGAAAGAACCCGCGTAACTCCGAAATAATATAGTTAATCTGTTGTTTCACGCTGCAAAGGTACGAAAAAAAATGGAAAGTGCAAAATTATATATCAATCGTTGCCTGCAATTAGCACGCTTAGGCGAGTATTATGTAGCTCCCAACCCGATGGTTGGCGCTGTATTGGTGCAACATAGTGCGGCGGGAGACACCATACTTGGCGAAGGATGGCACGAGCAATACGGCGCCCCACATGCCGAGCCCAATTGTATTCGCCATGCCGAAGAAGCGCACCCAGAAGGCATTGATTACAAGCATTGTACCCTGTATGTAAGTCTGGAGCCATGCAGCCACTACGGCAAGACCCCCCCTTGTGCAGAACTCATCATTCGCAAAGGCATCGGGCGGGTGGTAGTGGGTATGCTTGACCCGAATCCGCAAGTAGCAGGTCGAGGCGTGAAGATGATGCGCGAAGCAGGCATCGAAGTGCTTGTAGGCGTATTGGAAAAAGAGTGCCGCGAACTGAACAAACGCTTCTTGTGCCTACAAGAGAAACATCGACCATACATCATCCTGAAGTGGGCACAAACGCAAGATGGCTATATAGATATAACGCGAGAAACAAGAGGCGATAAGACAAGTACTCCGTTGGTGATTTCCACACCGCTGATAAAACAACTCGTCCATCAGCAACGCGCTGAGAACATGGCTATTATGGTAGGTACACGCACGGTGCTACTCGACAACCCGCGCCTGCTAACCACCCACTGGAGTGGGCGCAATCCAATACGCATCACCTTGGACAGACATCGTGTCTTGCCTACGGAAAGCAAGATTTTCTCCAACGAAGCACCTACCATCGTATATCGCGAAAATACCAACTGGTCATTCATACTGCAAGATCTTGCTAATCGCAACATCCACTCTATACTGGTAGAAGGCGGCACTACCCTATTGCAGCACATTTTGGATAGCGGCATCTATGACGAAGTGCATATCGAAGTGAGCAACATTCCTTTACCACGCACTGCCGACCAAGAGCCAAAGGGCGTGAAAGCCCCCGCTTATACCCCCACTACACAACCAAAGGTTGTGAATAATCATCAAATTTATATCGAAAATTTGCATAAATAGCAAAAAATGCGTACCTTTGCAGGTTGAAAGTTTTGGCGAGAAATCATAAAGCAAATATATGAAGCAATTTATTATCATATTGGTTAGTCTTTTGCTGCTGAATAGTTGTCATTTCTTGGAAGAAAGACGACTGAGCGGTAGTGTAGCCGAATACAATGGCAAGACCATTACGCTAAAAGAGTTGCAGACCCTTACAGCAGGGCTTTCGGCAGAAGATAGCGCACGCGTAGCAGAGCAATATATCCGCCAATGGGCCATTAGTCTGATAGAATACGATGTTGCCAAAGACCAAACCAACAAAACCATAGAACAACTGGTCGAAGACTACCGACGCTCATTGTATCTGCACGAGTATGAGAAAAAATTAGTGGCACAACACATGCCGCGCCTCATAGAAGACTCTATCATACAAGCTTTCTACGACTTGCATGTGGATCATCTGATTCTGCCAAGCACTATCGTGCAAGGCGTACTCTTAGTCGTGCCTCACGATGCTCCCAACATGGATGAGTTGCGCAAAAAAATCCAACAACCCGACATAGAAGAGAATATCGAATGGGTAGAGAAGTTCGCCTATCAATATGCCGTAGGATACGAGTTATTCTTAGATGAGTGGAAAAATATGAATGAGATTATTCCTTACATGCCATTCGAACAAAACACCCTGAATAAATTACTGACCACCAAACGACAAATCGAATTGCAAGACTCTATTAACACATTTATCTTGCAAGTAACAGACATACACCTAAAAGGAACGCGTATGCCGTTGACCTATGCTCGAAAAGAGATAGAAACAACACTCCTACAACAACGACAAGTGGAGTTCCTGCAACAAGAACGAGAATTACTATACAACAAAGCAATCAAAGAAGGAAAACTAAAACTATATGAAGAATAATATTTTTGACAGTTGGCTATTGGCTATTGGCTGTTGGCTATTGGCAAGTGGCTGTTTGGCACAGGACAACATCATTGATGAAGTGATATGGATAGTCGGCGAAGAAGCTATCTTGCGTAGCGAAGTAGAGGAAGAGCGTTTGCGGGCTCAGTATGAAGGACAACCCATTTCGGGCGACCCATACTGCGTAATCCCCGAACAGTTGGCTATTCAAAAACTATTCCTGCACCAAGCCGAATTGGATTCCGTGGAAGCTAACGAATCGTCCGTAAGCAGCCAAGTGGACATGCGCATGAATTACTACATCTCGCAGATTGGTAGCAAAGAGAAAATGGAAGAATACTTCCGTAAAACCAGCAGCGAGATTCGCGAAGAAATGATGACCGCAGTACGCCATCAGATGATTATTCAGCAGATGCAAAGCAAACTGACAGCAGACATTCAGCCCACACCAGCCGAAGTGAGACGCTACTACAATTCGCTGAGTGTAGACTCTCTCCCTATGGTGCCTGCGCAAGTGGAAGTGCAGATACTGAGTATTGAGCCACCCGTACCGGTGGAAGAAACAGAGCGTATCAAATCGCAATTGCGCGAATTTACAGAGCGCGTTACCAGCGGTAAAGCCGACTTTAGCATGTTGGCTCGCTTATACTCAGAAGATACCGAGTCGGCAAAACGCGGTGGTGAGTTGGGTTTTGTGGGCAAAGGACAATTGGTGAGCGCTTTTGCTGATGTAGCGTTCAATCTCACTGACCCCAAACGCGTATCGCGCATAGTAGAAACCGAATACGGCTACCATATCATTCAGCTCATTGAGCGCAAAGGCGACCGCATCAATTGCCGACATATATTGCTCAAACCACGCGTTTCGTACATGGACAAGCAAAATGCAGTGGCACGCTTGGACTCTATACGCACTCTGGTGCTAACAGATAGTCTGTCTTTCGAACGAGCAGTAGCACAATTCTCCGAAGATAAATCCACCCTCATGAACGGTGGACTCATGACCAACCCCACTACAGGTGCCAGCAAGTTTGAATACCAAGACCTGCCACCTGAGATTGCACGACAAATATACAGCATGAAAGAGGGCGACATAAGCGCACCTTTCACCATGATGGACCGCTCGAAAAACAAAGAAGTATGTGCCATCGTGCGACTGAAAACCAAACGCGAATCACACAAAGCCAACCTCACCGATGACTTCCAAATCATTCGCAACATACTCATGGAGAAACTCAGCGGAGAAACTATTGACCAATGGATCCGCAACAAACAAAAAGAAATATATGTTCATATCGACCCCAACTGGCGCGGGTGCGACTTCCAATATCCAGGTTGGGTGCATTGAGAAAGGTGAAAGTACTTAAGAGATACATATTATCAATTTTGGGACTATTGGTGCTCGGCAATGGGCTGTGCTGCATATCCATCGTTGCACAAGATACAACCAAGGTATCATTGGTCTATCTTGAGCACTCCCAAACACTCTCTTTTGATGAGGTGCGACTTCCCGATGCACAAATATTGCGCGGCGATGTTTGCTTCCGTCACGATTCTGTACTCATGTATTGCGACTCTGCCTATTTCTTTGAGAAAGAAAATTCGCTACACGCCTTTGGTCATGTGCATATGATACAGGGCGACACATTAGAGGGATTCAGCGATGTACTCTACTACAACGGAAATACCAAATTAGCACGCATGCGTAGAAATGTGCGCCTCATCCACCAAGAAACCGTACTCACCACAGATAGCCTCAACTACAACCGAAAGAAAAATATCGCATACTACTTTTCTGGAGGCATGATTGAAGATAGCCTAAATACACTCACCTCTCGCTGGGGACAATATACCCCCGACAACCACCAAGCTATTTTCCGAGACAATGTGAAACTCATCAATCCCAATTTTGTACTTACTGCCGACACGCTGGGGTATAATACCGAAAGCTATCAGTCTGACTTAGTGGGACCCACACAAATTTTATACGAAGAGGAGACCACTATCCTTTCTACCAATGGATGGTATAACACCGAAACCGAGAAATCGCTATTGCTCGATCGCTCACAAATCATTCACACCGATGGCATGACCCTAACAGGAGATACCATCTATTACGACAAGAAAAACGGATACGGTCGCTCTATCGGCAATATTGAATCCACCGACTCTACCAACCAGATGACCCTCTACGGACAATATAGCGAAGTATGGGAAGAAACCAACAAAGCATATGTCACAGATAGTGCGATGCTACTGGACTGGTCGGACTCTACCATGTTCACTTACATGCACGCCGACACACTATGGACAGAAGATATTCCGTATCAAACCTACTCACTGCTACCCAAAGATAGCGTATGGGTAGATTCCGTACGAACAGCGATGCCGCCAGACACCTTGTGGAAAGACACCACCTACCAACAACTGCGTGCCTTCCACCATGTCCGCATTTACCGCGAGGACATGCAAGCCGTTTGCGATTCAGCACGCTATCATGGCAAAGACTCACTACTCACACTCTTTGGATTGCCTATCTGCTGGAACGAAGACAACCAGATTTCAGCCGACTTGATCAATATTTACCTCAAAGACCAAACCGTTGACTACCTACATGGCGTAGGCAACGCCTTGACCGTCAAACGAGAAGGATACAACGAATTTGATCAGATGTCGGGCAAAGAAATGCTGGCATATGTGCGCGACGGAGATGTCTATTTGGTGGATGTACAGGGTAATGCTGAAACGGTATTCTACCCACGCGAAGACGATGGATCATATGTGGGCGTCAATCGCACACAAAGTAGTTTCGTTAAGCTTTACCTGCAAGACCGACAGATTCACCATGTGGTATTCACCACCGCCACTACAGGCGTGATGATACCAATAGACCAAGCACTGCCTGAAGAAAGAACACTCAGCGGATTCTTCTGGGCAGAAGACGAGCGACCACAACAACCTATGGATATCTTCCGACATCCCGAACGCACGAAACGACCAGAACAAACCGTTTCATCGGCAACTGAGGAAGAAGAAGAGGAGGATGAGGAAGAAGAAATAAACAACAAACAGAATAGAAGAAAACGAAATAATCAAACAAAAAACAATAGATAGAAACTATGAAAAAAAGTATTTTGTGCATAATCTTTGCATGCTGCAACATATTGCTCATACATGCAGAAAACAAACAGTATGTTGGACTGCAAGTGGGATTTACTCACCCTATCACACGATTGAATGCTCCCATAGTAGGTAAAGAAACTACACTTAATGCTACTGCGTACAATGGTTTGAAAGTGGGTGTCGTATATGATGCCACTATTGTCAAGGGGTTTGGCTACACTATTGGGCTTAACTACACTTTTGGTGCAAATGCTACCGATTGGATGAAGGAAATAGCTACTCAACCCGGTTCTTATCCTCAAGTACGCTCGCGTGGACAGTATCACCAAGTAGAGATTCCTGTGGATTGGCAATATAAATTTGAGATTGCTCAACACACATGGTTGATACTCTATACAGGTCCTACACTGCAATGTGGATTGGTATTAAAAGATAAGTGGTACGCAAGAATGGATGACAAGAGCGATGCACTTACTCTTGAAGAAAACCTCTACTCAAAGGAAGATATGGGAGATTATGCGCTCAAGCGTTTGAATGTCACTTGGGGTATTGGTGCAGGATTACAATACGAACGCTATTTCTTGCGTGGCGGGTATGACTTTGGTATCATTAACCCATACAAAACCACTGTGTTTGAAATCAGCAATGATTACAAACCATACACCCGCGGTCGCTTCGACCAATGGCAAATCAAATTGGGTATCTACCTCTGGGAAAAATAAAATCCTTGCCTTTACACCATACACTCTACACCATACACCAAATGATACCTCGCGAAACCATAGATAGAATATTCTCCGCCGCTCGCATCGAAGATGTGGTAGGCGACTATGTATCACTCAAGAAACGCGGTGCCAACTTGATTGGTCTATGCCCTTTCCACGATGAGAAGACGGGGTCTTTCACCGTGTCGCCCAGCAAAGGTATCTTCAAATGTTTTGGTTGCGGAAAGGCAGGTCATTCGGTAGGCTTCATCATGGAGATTGAGCAATGCTCTTACATAGAAGCCATTCGCCAACTGGCAAAGAAATACCATATTGAGATAGAGGAACGCGAACTCACCGCCGAAGAAAAGCAGAAACAAGACGACCGAGAGTCAATGTTCATTGTCAATGAGTTTGCCAACAAATGGTTTCACGAGCAACTATGGAACACACCAGAAGGTACAGCCGTGGCAATGAGTTATCTGCGCCAACGCGGACTGCGTGAGGATATCATTCGTAAGTTCCAGATTGGCTACTCCCCCGAGAAAGCAGCCCTCTGGGATGTAGCCAAAAAGAAAGGCTTCCAAGAGAAATACCTACTCAACGACTCACAAAATGCACCATACATTGGCACAGGTGTCTGCGGCAAGAGCGAGAACGGCAGACTCTACGACCGTTTTCGTGGTCGCGTGATGTTCCCTTTCTTGTCCGTCAGCGGCAAGGTGGTGGGATTCTCTGGACGCTTGATGGTCAAGAACGACAAAGTGGGTAAGTATGTCAATTCGCCCACTTCGCTCATCTACGAGAAGCATAACGAGCTCTTTGGACTCTATCAAGCCAAACAAGCCATATCCAAAAATAATAGTTGCTACCTCGTAGAGGGACAGATGGATGTCATTCAACTCGTGCAATCGGGCATAGAGAATGTGGTAGCATCTGGCGGTACGGCACTCACCATCAACCAAATACGACTTATCCATCGTTTTACAGAGAATATCATTCTGCTCTACGATGGCGACAAAGCGGGTATCAAAGCTGCATTGCGCGGTATAGATATGATGCTGGAGGAGGGTATCAACATCCGCGTCATACTGCTGCCAGAGGGAGAAGACCCCGATAGCTTTGCTAAGACCCACAACGCCTCCGACCTCAAAGAGTTCTTGGATAATAACCAACATGACTTCATTCGCTTCAAGACCCAATTGCTCATGGAAGAGGCGCAAAACGACCCCTCTAAACGCTCGGAGATGATTCTGCAAATCGTGCGTTCTATAGCTGTCATTCCAGATATCATCAAACGACAGGTGTATATCAAAGATACCGCTACCCTATTAGCGATGCCCGAAGATGTACTCACGCGCAAGGTGAATGAGATACGCAAGAAAGAGGCTGAAGAACGCAAGAAAAGAAAAGAAACAGAACAACGCCAAACAGGCGATAGTGGGTCCGAAACACAGCCAGACACGCCTACGATTACTGCTGCCACGGAGCAGCACGAAGAGCAACACCTCACGCACAAAGAGCGCAACATACTCAATCTCATACAAGTACTCATACGCTATGGCGAAAGAGTTCTTTATCAAACAGAAGACCAAATTATCACTGCGGGGGAATACATCATCACCGAGATGAAGAACGATAGCATCGACATTGCTAACCCACTATTTCAACAAGTGATTAATGAATATATAGCCAACTACCAGACACCTAACTTTGTGTCTTCGGTGTTTTTCCAACACCACCCTGATACCCAGATTAGCCAACTGGCGGTGGATATGATTGCCGACAAATACCAACTCAGCCGTATGTATAGCAAACGAAGTATCTCTGAGAACATCGTTCAAGAGGTACAACAAGACGAAACAGCCATTCTGCCCGAATTGGTACAGCGCCTGCTATTGGAACTCAAATACACAGTGGTGGACGAACGCATAGATAGCATGCAGCGTCTTCTCAAAGAGGCACAAGCCAACGATGATTGGCAACTCATCACGGCTATCCTCGAACAGCAGCCCCAACTCATGGAGATCCGCCAGCAACTCTGCCGTGCCCTCGGCAACCGCGTCATCGTCCGTTAATTCGTGCCTTTACACTTTACACTATACACCTCCATGCTCTTCGATTCTATTGCATATGGTCCTATCCGTTCGCGCCGCTTGGGCGTGTCCTTGGGTATGAACCTCATGCCCACCACTGCCAAACTCTGCACCTTTGATTGCGTGTATTGCGAATGTGGTTGGAACCAACCCGTTTCACACCCCATACTCCCCACCCGTCAAGAAGTACGCGAAGCACTCGCCTCTCGCCTTATCGCCTTACCGCCTAATAGCCTCGATGTTATCACCTTCAGCGGCAATGGCGAACCCACCCTGCACCCCGAGTTCTTAGGTATTATCCAAGATACTTGCGCCTTGCGTGACCAACACTGTCCACAAGCCAAGATTTCGGTACTCAGCAACTCTACCCAACTCGGGCGACCAGATGTGCTGGAAGCCTTGCGCCTATGCGATAATCGTATCTTGAAACTGGACTCTGCCATCAATACGACCATGCGCTTGATAGACAAACCTGTCAATCCCAACTTGACCGTCGAGCAGATTGCTGAGTGGCTCTCGCTCTTTGATGGCAACTTCACCTTACAAACCTGCTTCTTACGCGGCGAATACATGGGGCAGATCATCGACAACACCACCAGTGAAGAACTTGACGCTTGGTACGCTATGGTAGAGCGTCTGCACCCCCAACAGGTCATGATCTATGTCATTGACCGCGCTACACCCCTGCAAACATTATCCAAAGTGCCTGCTGCAGAGATGGAGGCAATTGCTGCACCGCTGCGCGCCAAAGGCGTAGATGTCATTGTCAGTGCATGAAGATTCTGATAGCACCACTCAACTGGGGACTGGGGCATGCCACCCGTTGTATCCCGCTTATCCGCCACTATTTGGCAGCGGGCGACGAAGTGGTGCTGGGCGGAGATGGCGAGAGCATAAGACTGCTTCGCCAGACTTTTCCTGCATTGCGTGTGATAGACTTACCTTCGCTGGAGTTGCACTATACCGACAATAATCAACAACGCGGATTCTACCTGCGCACCATACCCGCACTCATACGCTTCACCATAGCCGACTACTACTATCTTCGCCAGCAGTTGGCGATAGAGCATTTCGATTTGGTTATTTCAGACAACCGCTTTGGGCTTTTCTCGCACCAAACACACTGCGTATATATGACGCACCAGCTCTATGTGCAATTGCCCAAGCGCTTGAAGATATTCCAACCCCTCGCCCGTGCGCTGCACGCGTGTATATATAAGAGGTTTAACGAAGTATGGGTACCCGACTATGCCGACCCTACCAATAATCTGTCAGGAGCCTTGTCCCACGGTGGTCGTTTCGACCGCCATGCCAAGTACATCGGACCGCTATCGCGATTCAGCAATTTGGAGTCTGGAAGCCGGCATCCGGAAAAACCAACTGGTCTCCAGAAGCCGGAAGCCGGACACCCCATTCTCGCCGTTCTCTCAGGATTAGAGCCCCAACGCACATTGTTTGAGCAAGCGCTCATCGCCCGTTTCAAAGATAGTACACAGCCTGTCTTAATCGTTCGAGGAAAAATAGGCGGTCCTGCCACTACCACGCAAATAGGCGCAGTAACGCTGGTGCCGCAGATGAACGATGAACAACTGGTTCCGCTCATGCTGCAAGCAAAAAAAATAATCGTGCGTAGTGGCTACAGCACGATTATGGATTTATCCGTATTGGGTTTGCTATCCAAAGCAGAGTTCCACCCCACTCCCGGTCAAAGCGAACAAGAATACCTCTCCACTCTCACCTCTCACCTTTAACCTATCTTCAAGGCGCTCTGCGCCAATCTTCAGCCACGAAGTGGCAATCTTCAGCCCGTTAGGGCGATCTAACACCCACCTAAATAAGCATGCATGGCTTGCGCTGCTTTTCTGCCGTCAGCCATAGCAAGGATAACGGTAGCACCACCTCGAACAATATCTCCGCCTGCAAATAGCATAGGCAATGATGATTGCATCTGCTCATTGACCACAATTGTTCCTTTCTTGGATATCTCCAAGCCAGCTACGGTTGATGGAATCAATGGGTTTGGACTCACGCCTACGCTCACGATAACCAAATCCACAGGCAGCGTGACGGTCTTTCCTTCTACGGCTACAGGACTACGGCGTCCTGACTCATCAGGCTCGCCTAAGGTCATTACTTGCAGCACCGCTTTTGCTACACGCCCTTGTTCATTAGCGTGATACTCCACTGGGTTATGCAGGGTCATAAACTCAACACCCTCTTCTTTGGCATGGCGCACTTCCTCCACGCGGGCGGGCATCTCCTCTTCGCTACGACGATATACGATGATGACACGCTCTGCTCCCAATCGTTTGGCAGTGCGCACGGCATCCATAGCTGTGTTGCCACCTCCAACCACCATCACGGTCTTCGCCCGCAGCAGTGGTGTATCATTATCTTGTGCGGCAGCGCCCATGAGGTTCACACGCGTGAGGTACTCGTTGCACGACATTACACCGTTGAGGTTCTCGCCTGGGATATTCATGAAGCGTGGCAATCCTGCTCCGCTACCAACAAAGATACCCTTATATCCTTGCGCTTGCAAGTCCTCTATGGTCAGTGTCTTACCAATAATCGTATCGCATTGAAAGGTCACACCCAGTCGGCGCAATCCCTCTATCTCGCGGTCCACAACAGCATTGGGCAAACGAAACTCTGGGATACCGTAGCGCAATACGCCACCCACCTCGTGTAATGCTTCAAACACCGTCACTTGGTAACCGAACTTAGCCATATCACCAGCAAAAGCCAAGCCAGCAGGACCACTACCCACTACTGCTATCTTCTTGCCTTTCGCCTCTTGCCTTTCGCCTTTCACCTCTAATTTACTATTATCCGCCACAAAGCGCTCCAGATAACCTATAGCCACCGCTTCCTTGCCCATTTTCACATGGATACATTGCGCCTCGCATTGTTTCTCTTGTGGGCATACGCGTCCGCATACAGCAGGCAATGTGCTGCTCTGTTGAATCACTGCTGCGGCACCCAATATATTGCCAATCTCCAGTTGCTTGATAAAACCAGGGATATTGATATTCACAGGACAACCCTTCACACAAGTAGGATTCTTGCAATCCAAGCAGCGATGTGATTCGGTGATGGCTTGCTCCATGGTCAAACCTTGGTTCACCTCTTCATATAAGGACTGAACACGCACTTCGGGTGCCAGTTCTGGCATCTTTACGCGTGGAATAGCAACTCTGTCTTTTGCTTTTCCTGTAAATGGTGCTACTACTGTCGCCTCCGTATCCTTTATTCCCTCTTGTGTTCGATTTGACGATGGAACCACCTCTGCCTCACTATGGTGTTGATATTCTTCATATGCTCCTCTTTCCTCCGCAGTGTATTGTCGTAAACGGGATAACATCTCATCAAAATCCACGGCATGGGCATCAAACTCAGGACCGTCCACGCAGACGAACTTCGTCTTACCTCCTACCGTCACGCGGCACGCGCCACACATACCCGTGCCGTCCACCATGATAGTGTTCAGACTGGCTTCGGTAGGAATATCGTATTTCTTTGTAGTCAGTGCCACAAACTTCATCATGATAGCAGGACCGATAGTGATGCATTTATCCACCTGCTCGCGCTGAATGACTTGCTCCACGCCCATGGTCACCAATCCCTTTTGCCCTAACGAACCATCATCGGTCATGATGATCAGTTCATCCGACACCGCAGCCAACTGCTCACGCAGAATGATGAGTTCTGCCGTACGGGCTGCTAATACGGTGATGACGCGGTTGCCTGCTTCTTTGAGGGCGCGTGCAATAGGCAACATAGGTGCTGCACCCACGCCGCCACAAGCACAGACCACCGTGCCGAAGTGCTTAATCGTGGTGGCTTTGCCCAATGGCCCTACCAAGTTTGCCACTTCATCGCCCGCCTCAAGTGCCACCAGTTTGCTACTACTCACACCTATGCGTTGCACCACCAGTGTGATAGTACCGCGTTCCGTATCCGCATCAGCAATAGTGAGTGGCATGCGTTCGCTATGTTCATCCACACGCACCATCACAAAGTGACCAGCGCGACGACTATTCGCAATCAGCGGAGCTTCTAATACAAGCTCCGCCACATTCTCAGAGAAGAATCGTTTTGATATAATCTTTGCCATACTCCCCGCCTTTAACCTCTAACCTTTAGCCTCTCGCCTTATAGCCTAAAAATACTTCACTTCCTCGCCCATGATACTCGTGAGCAGGTTGTTTGCCAAGCGGCTGGCGCCAAAGCGGAACGACTCATTATTGAGCCATTGTTCACCAAGAATCTCTTTCACCAAAGTATAGTGTTGCACCGCCTCGTCGGTGGTACTAACACCGCCCGCAGGCTTGTAGCATACTTTTTGTCCCGTCTTAGCGTGCCAATCCTTGATGGCGTGGCACATGATATAGGTAGCTTCAGGTGTCGCATTCACAGCTATCTTGCCCGTAGAAGTCTTGATGAAATCGGCTCCCGCAGCCATAGCCAAGATACTGGCTTTGTAAATATTCTCCGCAGTCTTAAGCGCACCTGTCTCCAGAATCACCTTCAAGTGTGCATCGCGAATAGCGGCTTTTATTTCGGAAATTTCATCATATACCTCTTGGTAATTACCTTCAAGGAATTTGCCAATAGAGATTACAATGTCAATCTCTGTTGCGCCTGCTGCCACTGCCATAGCGGCTTCTGCTACTTTCACTTCGATGAATGTTTGCGAAGCTGGGAATCCCGCAGCCACTGCAGCTATGCCGATAGGTTCGGTCAGCACCTCTTTGGCAGTTTCCACCAAAGCAGGGTACACGCACATTGCTGCTACATTAGGCACACCAGGGAAGTGACCATCAAAGTCATTTACCTTCTGAGCCATAGTAGCCACCTTTTCTGTCGTGTCATCACCATTGAGCGTGGTGAGGTCTATCTGATGAAGACATTGCATCCACACCTCTCGGGTATTATTTTCTTCTTTATGACTTGCTAAAATGTCCGCAGTATTTTTCTTTACTAATTCATCGGTCAATATGCAGGGATATTCCGCAAAGAGTTGTTCAAACTTTTCCATATTCTCGCCTTTAAACTTTATAAACTAATTTAATCTTCCTATCACGGTTTCATTGCCTGTTACAGCTTCGCCCACTTTCACATAAATCTCCGTATCCAGTGGCAAGTACAAATCAACGCGCGAGCCAAACTTGATGAAACCAAAGTGTTCGTTGCGTTGCGCACGATGTCCTGGTTTAGCGTAGGTTACGATGCGGCGTGCCATCGCACCCGCTATTTGGCGAACAGCCAGTTGCACTTTCGATGCCGTTTCAATCACCACCAACGAGCGTTCGTTTTCGGTGCTGGACTTAGGCAACCATGCACCTTGATGACGACCATCTTGATGCTCTGACACCAATACCGTTCCTTCAATGGGATACCAGTTAGCATGCACATTAAATGGCGACATGAAGATGCTCACCTGCAAACGCTTTTCGTGGAAATACTCCTGCTCCACAGTGGGTTCTATTACTACTATTCTACCATCCGCAGGAGCAATGAGCAGATTGTCATCACTTACCTCCACTATACGCGTTGGATTGCGGAAGAAATAGGTTACAAACACCAATAATGTAGCTGTCAACAGTAGCGTGATAGCACTCAACCATGTAGGCATGTACATAAACATAGGTACATTGATAGCAAATATCAATAAAGTTAGCATTGCTATCAAACTACGCCCCTCACGGTGAATACGAATTCGTTTTTTTCTTTTCTTATTTCCCATAATTGTAGAATTGTTTATCGGTTTGCATAGTGGTTATGCCCACTGATTATAAGGCACTTGGCAAAGCATATCTACCGCTTGGTCAAGTCCTTGTTGTAGTTTCTTTTCGAACATCATACGGAACATCATTGGTATATCTGCCTTAATGGTAAGTTTGATGCGGGTATCTTGCTCTGCCATTTGTTTGAGTTGAATCCACATATTAATGTCCATAGGTAGGTTATCTACCCCGAACTTTATGGTTTTATACTCCTCTTTCTCCACAATGCGAATGGTGAATTTCTGCGCCATTCCATCTATTTTGATGCGAATATAGTCGGCGGTGATTTCCATTTCTTTCACTTTGTCTTTGGGAATCATCTCGCTGAATCGTTGCAAGTTTTCCAGATTGCTCAGCACAGCATACACCACCTTGTCTTCGTGGGGTATTTGTCCTATTTTGCTTTCGTATTTGGTTGCTGCCATTGTGTTATTTCTCCCATTGGGCAGGATTTTTCTGCCATTGTTGTATGATAGATTTCTGTTCTTCATCAATAAACTCCATTGCAGATGCGTGTCGCAATACAGTTTCTATGTTTGTCAAGGAGGTGAGTGTAACATCCATTTTTTCCAGTTTCTTGCTTGTGGCAGCGAACTGATAGTCGAAGATTGTTACCACTCCAAGCACTTTACAGCCATTGTTTCGAATGGCCTCAATCACTTTGACGATATTTTCGCCAGTATTCACTTGGTTTTCCACTATCACCACACTTTGCCTTGGTCTTAGGTCGCCTTCGATTTGATTCTCCAAACCATGATCTTTTGGTTGTGGGTGTACATATACGAAAGGCATGCTCAGTTGCTCTGCAACGAGTACACCATGTGCGATAGCATTGGTGGCAACACCAGCTATGATGTCTGCATCAGGATACATTTCTGAGATTACGCGTGCCAACTCCAGTCGAATAAAATCCCGCATTTTAGGATAGGACAATACTTTTCTATCATCGCAATACATCGGTGCGGTCCAACCATTTGCCCAAACGAATGGATTTTTGGGCTGAAACTTAATGGCTTTCAGCTGCAACAACCTAACAGCAGTGAGTTCTTGTAAGATTTTCATATATTATTATGGTTTTAGATGGGTTTCTACTACGAAAATTTGGGCAAAGGTACAACTTTTTTCTGACATATGCAACATTCGATACATTTTTACATGTCAATTCATCTTAAAGCAAGGTTTTTCCGACTGCTTGAGCAATAGGTTGCAACGATGCATACATCTGAGCAAACTGCTCGTGGTTGAGTTGTTGTGGCGCATCGCTTCGCGCACATGACGGGCATGGATGCGTTTCTATCAATAACCCATCTACCCCCATCGCTGTACAAGCACGAGCCAAAGTTGGAATACCATACGAATAGCCCATTGCGTGACTGGGGTCTATAATAATCGGCAAGTTGCAATGCTCTTTCAACCACGCTACGCCACAAAGGTCAAGGGTAAAACGCGTGTTGGTCTCAAAGCTGCGAATACCGCGTTCGCAAAGAATGACTTGTTCGTTGCCGCAACTCATAATAAAATCAGCCGCATTGACCAATTCTTGCAATGTAGAGCCAAAACCACGCTTCAAAATAACGGGTTTTCCTGATTGTCCCGCTGCGGTGAGTAACCCGTGATCATACATTGCCTTTGCACCTATTTGCACAATGTCGGCATACGCTATCACCTTGTCGGCATGCGAAGCATCACGCATCTCAGTGGCTATCAGCATGCCATACTTGTCGCGCATCTCCGCAAGCAGTTTCAGACCATCTTCGCCCAATCCGCGAAAGGTATAGGGCGAAGTGCGGGGCTTATAGCAACCCGCACGCAGCACGCGAATGCCCTGCTGTTGCAGCATTTGACAAGATGCCTCAATCTGTTCTCTACTCTCCACAGCACATGGACCTGCAATCATCCATTGATAGCGACCATCGCCGCCTATATACGAGTTCCCCAGCGCAATACTATGGGTAGCGGAATGGTATGTGCGAGAAGACAACTGCATATCGGTGGGCAAAACCCAATAGTCAGTAGCCACACCACGCAGCACCTCTGGTAATGTTTGGACTGAAGAAGGAGTCACGAAGACATAACACGAGGGCTTACGCACACAGAGCGCATTGACCTCGTTCGCAAGCATTGCTACCTGCTTTGAATCCATATGTATAGGAAGGTGAATAACCATTGCGATTTACGATTTGACAAATTACAATTTAGTTGAAATCAATGATATGGTGAATAGAGATAATACCAATGATAGTTGCGGTCTCGGGTGTTTCGGTCACTGCCAGCGTGGTGATATTATGCTTATCCATTATAGCCAACGCATCCGTCAGAAGGGCATCTTGACAAATCTTCTTATAGGAAGGTGTCATTACCTGCTCAGCGGTGATTTGCACATCATTATAGCGTTGTATAGCACGACGCACATCACCGTCGGTGATAATACCTACACATTGCCCCATCGGTTGCAATTGGTCATAAACCATAGTCATACCTAAATGCTTATCGGTCATCTCACACACCACATCGCGGAAACATGTATTCAGTTGCACACGAGGCACATTGGTGGACATGAAGTTCTTCACCCGTCCCAGCAGTTTTCTACCCAATGCGCCACCAGGATGATACAATGCAAAGTTTTCTGCCTTGAACTGACGCAGTTCCATCAGACAAACCATCATCGCATCGCCCATGAGCAGCGTAGCTGTGGTGGAAGTGGTAGGAGCCAAACCCAACGGACATACTTCGCTATCCACATGCACAGACAAGGCATAGTCCGCACGCAAAGCCAATGGCGATTGGAGATTGCCCGTCAATGCCACTATCGTACAGCCTATACGATGAATAGGGTCTATGGCGTTTAGGATTTCGCTGGTCTCGCCGCTATTGCTTACCAAAATCACCACATCATCTTTGCTTATCATACCCAAGTCGCCATGCATAGCTTCTGCTACATTCACAAAGATAGATGGTGTACCTGTCGATGCAAAAGATGCAGCCATCTTATGCCCTACAATGCCCGTCTTACCGATGCCTAACACCACCACTTTGCCTTGGCAAGCGTACAACACTTCGATCACTCGATCAAAATCACCATTGATAGAGTCACGCAAGCGTTGCAACTCGCAAATCTCATCTGTAAATATTTGTTTTGCTCTTTCTGCGTGAGTCATTATTCTGCGCTTTGAAATTGTTGTGTTAATTGATCAATAGCAATTGCTTGCTCTAAAACCTTTTGTACATCGCTTAATCGTACTTGGTTGGCAGCATCGGAAATCGCCTCTTCAGGATTAGGGTGTACCTCTAAAAACAAGCCAGCCACTCCCACTGCCAATGCAGCACGCATCAAATGGGGTACCATAGCTCTGTTTCCACCCGTAACTCCCAACTGACTACTGGGTTGTTGCACCGCATGGGTAGCATCAAACACCACTGGATAGCCATATTCGCGCATCTTTACCAGCGAAGTCATATCCACCACGATATTGCCATAGCCAAAGCTCGAACCGCGTTCGGTGAGCCAAATTCCTGCTTTTTCGCCTTTCGCCTTTTCTATCTTGTCTATCGCGCCACGCATGTCCCATGGTGCCATAAACTGCCCTTTCTTCACATTCACAATCTTGCCCGTCTTAGCAGCAGCTACCAACAAGTCGGTTTGACGCGATAGAAAAGCGGGTATTTGCAACACATCCGCCACTTCTGCCACAGGAGCACATTGCCACGACTCATGTACATCCGTCAGGATGGGCAAATCAAAACTTGTCTTGACATCTTGTAGAATCTTCAATCCCTCTTCCATACCCACACCGCGCTCCGACATACTCGTGCGGTTGGCTTTGTCGTAGGACGACTTGAAATACAAGGTCACCCCCAGTCGCTCGCACACCTGCTTCAGCGTTTCCGCCGTGTGCATCACCATATCACGACTTTCTATGGCACAAGGTCCTGCTATGAGAAACATAATCCTTTAATTTTTATGGCTCCCAGCATCCGGTTGCCGGTATCCAAATTACTTTGTATAAATGCGTACCCAATCAATATCCAACTGACCAGCTCCCGCTTTTTGATTCTCTGGGATATAACTGCGAACAAGCAAGTGCAATGCTTCGCCTGCCAATGGGTTTTGACTGCGCAAAACCTCTTGATTATTCACATAGTTCACCACCTCTTTCTCGTTCCAAACGAGCGTGTAGATTAGTTCACCTTTCATCGCTTGTTCGCCCAAGATATTCAATGCTTTTTTCGCATTGACGGAGGTCAAACACAACAGATGTTTGGCTTTACCAGAGCAACGCACTTTGGCTTGCAGCACACCCGCTTTAGGCGCCACAGCTTCTGCGGTATGCCAAATATCACTGGTGTAGGCAAAGTCATGCATAATCATACCCTTAGTAGGGTGCCAAGCAGGCGCAGTGGTTTTCTCTTTTTTGGTAGAAATAGTCAGCACGCGATTAGCAACTTGGGTATTGCGACCTTGCGTATAGGCTTGTTGCTCACTTACATGCGAATGGTCGGCTTTGAATTCCTTGCTTGGGTACAGGAAACCCGTCTTCCAAACACTGGACATTTGTGCAGTCTCAAACTCCGCAGCCCACAGCATCTTATAGCTCTCTAATTCCGCAATCTCTTTCTCTGTATGTTGGAAGAAAAATACGATGTCTGCATGCTTTACCAATTCGTTGTAGCGTTTCTCTTGTTGGCTTTCAGGCGTAGTAAACCAGCGTTTCGGATTCTTCCAAAAGGCATTGGCTTGTTGAAACTCAGGCGTCTGAATTTGCGCTGTTAATTCCAAGTATTGCACCACTTCTGGTTTTTCTTTCCATGCTTCTTTCTTGATCAAGTTATAGAGAACAACCGATGTGTTCCAACTGAGTTGTTTGTACAACGCCATTGTGCTACCCTCTTGTGTATCAGCGTAGCGAGTAGTAGTGAGTTTGGTCTTTTTAGCTTGAAATTCAGCCGACTCCACCACCTCTTTTAGGGTGTTATATTCTGCCAAGAGGTCGCTTTTTTCTACTTTGCGATATCGTACAGCTATCTGCGCTTGTTCTTGCAGCCATTGCTCGAACGATTTAGTACTAAGCATTTTTACCGTTTGCATAAGTATCTTATTTTTTAAATTTTATTCCTTTTAGTTTGTCTATCAATTCTTCTATTGTGTCCACGAATTGTGGAGCGTATTGCTCTTCTTGCGGTAGGAATGTGAGTTTACGCATGTGTTCGGCTTGCAGTTTGAGTCCCTCATAAAACCCTTGATAATTCAGCACGAAGCAGGGTTTGCGATGTTCGTCCACCGTACCGCTTGCCACCACATCCATCATCTCGTCCATGGTGCCATAACTGCCGGGCAAACAAACGAAACAATCTGCTAACTCGCGCATTTTCTGTTTGCGTTCACTCATGTTTGCCACCTCGTAGAGCGTATCGCAATTGTCCGCCATGCGTTTGGCTTGAATGATACGCTGTGGGATAACTCCCACCACCTCTCCGCCGACAACTTTCGCTGCATTGCTCACGCGTGTCATCAGTCCGCCTGTGGCGCCGCCATATACCAGGGTGTGTCCTGCCTCGGCAATCCACTTGCCCAGCACATCACCGAGAGCCAAATACTCCTCTGGTATTCTATCTTTCGCGCTACAATATACGGCTATTTTCATACGATTCTACACAATTCTACACCATGCTACACCATGCTTACGCATCAATCTTCGCGTAAGTAGCGTTCTTCTCTATGAACTCACGGCGAGGAGCCACATCGTCGCCCATGAGCATGGCAATCGTGCGATCTGCTTCGGCAGCATTCTCAATAGTCACTTGTTTCAACAATCGACGCTCTGGGTCCATTGTAGTCTCCCACAGTTGCTCATCCGACATCTCACCAAGACCTTTGTAGCGTTGTGTCTTCACCAGTTTCTCATCGCCGCCGCAATGCTTCATGATGAAGTCCAAACGCTGTTGGTCGTTCCAGCAATACTCTTTGTATGTGCCTTTGCTGCACAAGTAGAGTGGTGCCATAGCGATATACAAGTGACCTTGCTCAATGATCTCTTTCATATGACGGAAGAAGAGGGTCATAATCAGCGTAGCAATATGCGCACCGTCCACATCGGCATCGGCCATGATGATTACTTTGTGATAGCGCAGCTTGCTCAGGTTCAACGCTTTAGGGTCGTCCTCTGTACCAAAAGTGATACCCAATGCAGTGAAGATATTTCTCACCTCCTCACTCTCAAACACCTTGTGTTCCATGGCTTTCTCCACATTCAAGATCTTTCCGCGCAATGGCAGAATCGCTTGAATCTTACGGTCGCGACCAGTCTTAGCGGTACCACCCGCAGAATCTCCCTCCACGAGGAACAATTCGCACTCCGCAGCATCCTTGCTCTCGCAGTCTGCCAATTTTCCGGGCAAGCCGCCACCGCCGAGAGGCGATTTTCTGAGTACACTCTGACGAGCGTTGCGAGCTGCGATACGCGCTTGTGCTGCCAAGATTACTTTCTCTACAATCTTCTTTGCATCATCTGGGTGCTCCTCCAAGTAGTTGGTCAATGCCTCGCTCACAGCGGACGACACCATACCAGCCACCTCCGAGTTACCCAACTTCGTCTTCGTCTGACCCTCGAACTGTGGCTCTGCCACCTTCACGCTGATGATAGCGGTCAAACCTTCGCGGAAGTCGTTGGCATCAATGTTCGCATTGCCGTCTTTGTCTTTCAGCTTGGCTTTCTCCAACATCTTGCTTTCATCGGCGTATTTCTTCATGACGCGAGTGAGTGCTGCGCGGAAACCTGCCACATGCGTACCACCTTCAATGGTGTTGATATTGTTTACATACGAGTGTACATTCTCGTTGAAATCGGTGTTATAGAGGATTGCCACCTCTACTGGCGTACCGTATTTCTCGGTGTTGAGGTGAATCACCTCGCTAATCAGCGGTGTGCGGGTGCCGTCGATGTAACGAACGAACTCGCTCAATCCTTCCTCTGAATAGAACACCTCGCCTTTGAATGTGCCGTCTTCGTTCTTCTCGCGCATGTCGGTCAAGGTGATACGCACACCAGCGTTTAGGTATGCCAACTCGCGCATACGGTTTGCGAGGATATCGTAGTGGTAAACGGTTTCGGTGAAGATGCTGCCGTCTGGCCAGAACTGTACGCGAGTACCTGTACCTTCGCCCTCGTTGTAGGTGCCAACCACGCTCACAGGAGCCAATGGCTTGCCTTTGGCGTAGTCTTGTGCGTGGATCTTACCATCACGACGAACCTCTACATGCAACTTGGTGGAGAGTGCGTTCACGCAACTCACACCCACACCATGAAGACCACCAGACACCTTGTAGCTGTCTTTGTTGAACTTACCACCGGCGTGCAATACGGTCATAACGACTTCAAGTGCGCTCTTTTTCTCTTTTGGGTGCATATCCACTGGGATACCACGACCGTTATCTTGAACGGTGATGGAGTTATCCTCGTTGATTGTCACCTCGATGTTACTACAGAAACCAGCCAATGCTTCGTCGATAGAGTTGTCCACCACCTCATAAACTAAGTGGTGAAGACCTTTCAGCGAGATGTCGCCGATATACATGGCAGGACGCTTACGCACTGCCTCCAGACCCTCGAGCACTTGAATACTCGAACCATCATACTTCTCTTGTTGTTCTACTTGTTGATTCAATTCTTCCATTGTATTTTGTATTTTATTATTTTCTATTTTACCGATTTCCTATTTTGTAGCTCGCTGTGTTTTTTATCCCTTGAGCGCCCAAGAAAGTTGATTTGGGCGCAAGTTGTTTGAGTTGTTTTTATCCTGAGCGCTCGAGGAGTATTGATTCGAGCGCAACATTGTCACTATTGTCGTTCTTAAAAAATCCACAAAATAATTTTGCCTAATTTTCTATAATATTCTATAATTTTGGTAGTGCAAAATAATTGTCCAAGTTGTCTTAAACATACCCTGAGTAATTTTGGGTAATTTTTGGCTTAATCGTCTTATTTCGCATACGCTCAAACGATTTCTCCTATAATTTTTGTTTTTATAAATCTTCCTTGTCGTGGCACAATGTTGGTGCCACGGTAATTATCGTTCGAGCGAATGCGAGATAAGAATAGTTGTTGGACAATGTTGTTGTAATTGTTGTTACAAATCAATTCCGCGAGCGCACACAAACGGACTGCAAAGTTACTACTTTTTTTTGACATACGCAATAGCCTCCGAGCCTTTTTTCGCGAAATGCGCTCAAATCGCAAATAAACCGCCTTTTTAGGCATCTGGGTTATGTATTTTATTATTCTCAAAACCTCTAATCGCTTAAATCGAAGATTACGCTTCCCTTCTCCGTTCCACGATTTCGCCTAAGTTCCCTAATAATTTTGGTTAATTTCTAATAGTTTTGGTTTATCTCTAATAATTTTGGTTAATTTTCTATAATATACTACAATTTTGGTAGTGCAAAATAATTGTCCAAGTTGTCTTAAACATACCCTGAGTAATTTTGGGTAATTTTTGGCTTAATTTTCTATAATTTTTGTTTTTATAAATCTTCCTTGCCGTGGCACAATGTTGGTGCCACGGTAATTATCGTTCGAGCGAATGCGAGATAAGAATAGTTGTCTCTGTTGTCGTTCTCACTCTCCTTTTCCGTTTTCACTGGTTTAGTTGAATCCCCAGAGCGCGGCAGGGAGTTCTTATCTCCCTTCGGTCGAACGATTGGCTTTGCCGTACGATCCGAGTGCAATTTGTCGGTATTGTCGTTATAAAAAATGGGATTTATATACCTGTTGACACTTGCTGTTATTATCAATTTTGTTTTGCTCTCCAAATGCGGCAAAGCTGCATTTCATTAGAGCAAAAACAAAACTTATCCTTGAATTGACGATAATTGACAACTAAATTGACCTAAATTGTTTAATAAAGTAAAAGCGTGGCAAAAAGATTTATTTAGATTTCTGCCCGTCAGGGCAAGGAGATATAAAGTGTTGTCTTCTCCGCATTTACTTAAGATTAAGCGCACGAGCGTAGCGAGGAGCGGTGGCAATTCATTACGGAGTACGCAGTATGCTACAAGTCGCGTTGTAATAAGATTTATTAAGATTTCGTGAGCGCAGCGAGCAGGAGTTTCTATTTCTTTCAACTAAATTATCCCGTAATTATCGCCCCCTCCTCCGTGTCTGTTCCGATACATAACCGATACATAACCGATACATAACCGACACATAACCGATACATATGAATACCCCGTGAATACTCCCCGAATACCCCATGAATACCCCAATCTTTAGATCCCTATGGGAGCAGCGTATTCATAAAATACCTATGTCCATTTCCCCGAATGTTATTCGGGTACTCCCCTCCTCTACACCTTACACTCGAAAAATCGCACCAAAATGCGATTTTTCTTGCATATCTGCAAATATTGTTGTACCTTTGCAACCGATTCCTACGCTGGAGGGAAATATGTCCTGCGAAAAGCGTTTCGCAAAGGTCTTTCTTGGGTAGGTTTCTGACATATTAAATAGCGTTTATTGACGCTTTGCATTTGACCAATAGAAACTTAGCAACTTTCAAAAATTAAAGTCAAAATCAAAGTTTTTCAATAGATGCCTATGGGTATGATTATATCCATGCTACATCTGTTTAGGTGTAGTGTGTTTTCATACCAGCGTAGGTTTCCTGTTGCATATTTTGACTTTAAGGTGATGCTAAGACCTCTATTGGTAAATATCAACGGAGGTCTGCGCTTTTTGTGTGTCTATGTACCCTTTGTGAATAAACAAACGACAATACTAACAATTAAAATCAAACAGTTATGAAAAAACTTTTATCTGTTTTATCCTCCACCCTTCAAGGCGGACTTCGAGGGGGACTTCTCATCCTTCTCTTCTTCGCCAGCGTGAGTGCTATCTATGCCTCTGATACGCAAGTAGATGGTATTTGGTATGATTTTGACAGTAGTACCAAGACCGCATATGTTACCTATCGAGGAAGTGCGTATGATAGTTATGAGGGCGAATATTCTGGTTCAGTAGTTATTCCCGAAACAGTTACTTACAACGGCACTACTTATAGCGTGACCAGCATTGGAGATTATGCTTTTTATAATTGCTCTTCTTTGACCTCAATCACTATCCCTAACAGTGTGACAAGCATTGGAGATTATGCTTTCTTAGGTTGCTCTTCTTTACCTGTAGAAAACAATCTTCGTTATGCAGACACATATTTAGTAGAAGCGGTTAACAAAACATTATCTACTTATTCCATTAAAGAAGGAACTAAATGGGTTGGAAGTTCTGCTTTCTCTCATTGCCAATCCCTCACTTCCATCAAGTTACCTAACAGCGTAACGAGCATTGGAGATTATGCTTTCTATGAATGCACTTCTTTGACCTCGGTGACTATCGGTAAAAGCGTGACAAGCATTGGAGATTATACTTTCGACGGTTGCTTTTCTTTGACCTCAGTGACCATCCCTAACAGCGTCACAAACATTGGTTCTTATGCTTTCTATAAATGCTCTTCTTTGACAAAGACCAATTATACAGGCGATATTGCAGGATGGTGCAACATTGGGTTTGGTGACAGTAGTGCTAATCCAATGTACTATTCACACAATTTCTATATAAATGACCAAGAAATTAAAGATTTGGTCATCCCTGAAAGCGTGACAAGTATTGGAGATTATGCTTTCTTAGGTTGCTCTTCTTTGACCTCTGTGACCATCCCCGAGAGCGTCACAAGCATTGGTTCTTATGCTTTCAATGGTTGCTCTTCTTTGACCTCTGTGACCATCCCTAACAGCGTCACAAGCATAGGAAGTTCTGCTTTCCGAAATTGCTCTTCTTTACCTGTAGAAAACAATCTTCGTTATGCAGACACATATTTAGTAGAAGCGGTTAACAAAACATTATCTACTTATTCCATTAAAGAAGGAACTAAATGGGTTGGAGGTTCTGCTTTCTATAACTGCTCTTCTTTGACCTCTATCACCATCCCCAATAGCGTAACGGGCATTGGAGGTTCTGCTTTCTCTGGATGTTCATCCCTTAATTCTATCACTATCCCTAATAGCGTGACCAGCATTGGAGGTACTGCTTTCTATAGCTGCTCTTCTTTGACCTCTATCACTATCCCTAACAGCGTGACAAGCATTGGATGGAATGCTTTCTCTGGTTGCTATAGAGTCATTGCTATTACAGTAGAAAGTGGCAATACGATATACGATAGCCGCGATAACTGCAATGCCATTATCAATACTGCTACCAATAAACTTATTGCTGGTTGTCAAAACACATTCATCCCTAACAGCGTGACCAGCATTGGAAATGATGCTTTTTCTAATTGCTCCTCTCTCACCTCCATCAATATCCCTAATAGCGTAACAAGCATTGGAGATTATGCTTTCGACGGTTGCTTTTCTTTGACCTCAGTGACCATCCCTAACAGCGTCACAAGCATTGGAATTTGGGCTTTCTATAATTGCTCTTCTTTGACCTCTGTGACTATCCCTGAAAGCGTGACAAGTATTGGGGATTGGACTTTCCATAGTTGCTCTTCTTTGACCTCTGTGACTATCGGTGAAAGCGTGACAAGCATTGGATGGAATGCTTTCTCTGGTTGCTCTTCTTTGACCTCTATTACATGCGAAGCAGTAACTCCTCCTACTATTGGTGGTACATACACTTTTCATGACATCTCAACATCGATTCCTGTATATGTGCCATGTGGATGTGTAGAGGCATATAAAGCTGCAAGTGGTTGGAAAAATTTTACCAACATTCAAGTACCATTGCTGGAGTATTCGATAGAAGTAGATGTAAATGACACCATAATGGGAACTACTAAAGTGGATTATAATACTTTCTGCGAAGGCAATCAGATTTCAGCCACACCAAACATTGGTTATCATTTTGTGCAATGGAGTGACGGAAATACCGAAAATCCTCGTACTTTAGAACTCACACAAGATACTATCCTGACCGCAGAATTTGCGCAATCATTCTTTGGGCAATGTGGCGATAATCTCTATTGGAGTTACGACGAAACAACTAAAACTGTTTCTATCACTGGTTCTGGTAAAATGTACGACTATACTGCAGACACCCAGCCATGGTTACTATTCAAAGAACAAATCGTAGAAGTAACAACTACCAACACTGTTACATCAATCGGCACTTCTGCTTTCGAAGGATGTATTCGCTTAGGAAAAGTGACACTAGGTTCTTCCGTACAAAACATAGCTGCCAATGCTTTTGCTGGCTGTACCCGTCTCTATGACATCTATGTGTATGCTACCTATCCTCCATTCGCAGAGGAGTCTTCATTTGCAAACTACAATGTCTATGTATATATTCCTTGTGAATACCAAAAAGATTACACATTGGATGTTGTTTGGGGCAAATTCAAGTTCATCGAATGTATCGAATCCGAAGATGTAACTACCGATGGCGTTCTCATTACTCCTTCCACTAATGATGTCACTATCACATGGCCAACAGAAGGCAATGCAGATACTTATACGATTGTTATCAAGAAAGGCAATGAGGTGTTCTGCACGCTCACCTTCAATGCCGATGGTCAGTTACTCAATATCGCCTTCGCACCTGGCCGCAACGGCAATCACCCAGTACAATATGCCGAGCAGGCAGGTAATGGCTATCGCTTCACTGTGACAGGTTTGGAAGAGGGTACACACTATGCGTATAATATTGATGTGCGAGATACAGCCAACAAAACCATCAAGTCATACACTGGCGAATTTACCACCGAATCCATGACAGCGGTAGAAAACACCCATAGCCAATCGCCAACAATTGATTGCCAAAAGATTCTCTACGAAGACCATATCCTCATCCTCCGCGATGGCAAGACCTATACCATCATGGGTGCAGAGGTCAAATAACCCACTGCAATACAGTAAGAATCTTCGTATAAACATCAGAGCGGCACGCTTATCGTGTCGCTCTTTTTTCTCCTCTCCCTTCATTTTGTTTTGCTTTTGCCAGTAGTCTGGCATTAGTCCTTGTCTTTCTATGTCCATTTCCCCGAATGTATTCGGGCACCCCAGAATTGACTTTAATTGACAATTGAATTTTTAACAAATCCCTGAGCGCCCAATGTGTTGTTTTGGGCGCAATTGTTGTTGAATCAAGTTGTTTGTGTTGTTGATTAAAATAATTCTTGTTGTCTTTCGTTGTAGTGTCAAGTCTGTTGCACCATACATAGTTTTCCTTGTCGCGCCAGGAAGTTGATTGGCGCGAAAGTTGTTTATGTTGTTTTTTTCTAATAAATAATTCTTGTTGTTTTCGTTGTAGTGTCCGCTCGTATATAGTTCCCTTTTTTTTCTATCCCCTCTCAAATTTTGTCTTGGGTTGCCAATGCGCCCGCGCATTCTTCCAACCCAAATCAAAAAATACCCCCGAATTGACGATAATTGACAACTCTATTGACATTAATTGTCTTAAAAACAATCGCCGTTACAAATAATTTTGTATGATTTTTGTATAAATTATTTGCATAAATGCAAAAAAAGCAGTACCTTTGCCGTTTGATTATTAATTTGCCGAAATTTGCGGCGAAAACAGTGAAATAAACTAATAAAAATATACAACTATGTCAAAAGCATTACTTATGATTCTCGACGGCTGGGGAATCGGAAACAAATCACAAGCCGACGCTATCTCTTGCACTCCAACCCCACACTGGGACGCATTGTTGGAGAAGTATCCACACAGCCAACTCCAAGCCAGTGGCGAAAATGTAGGTTTGCCTGATGGACAAATGGGTAACTCCGAAGTAGGTCACCTCAACATCGGCGCTGGTCGCGTGGTATATCAAGACCTCGTGAAGATCAACCGCGCTTGCAAAGACGGTAGCATCCTCGAAAACCCAGAAATCAAATCTGCTTTCGGTTATGCCAAAGAGACTGGCAAGAAGCTCCACCTCATGGGATTGACCTCTAACGGTGGTGTACACTCTTCTTTCGACCACTTGTTCTACCTCTGCGATATTGCTAAAACCTACGGATTAGACGGCAAAACCTTCATCCACTGCTTTATGGATGGTCGTGACACCGACCCTAAGTCTGGTCTTGGTTTTATCGACCAACTCCAACAACACTTGGCTACCAGCTGCGGCGAGATCGCTTCTATCCAAGGTCGCTTCTACGCCATGGACCGCGACAAACGCTGGGAGCGTGTGAAAGTGGCTTACGATTGTATCGTTAAGGGCGAAGGCAAAGCAGCAGAAGACATGCTCAAAGCCGTAGAGGAGAGCTATGCAGAAGGCGTAACCGATGAGTTCATCAAGCCAATCGTACATGTGCGCGACGGCAAGCCAGTGGCTACCATCGAGGAAGGCGATGTAGTGATCTTCTTCAACTACCGCAACGACCGCGCGAAAGAGCTTACCATCGTGCTCACCCAACAAGACATGCCAGAGAATGGAATGACCACCATTCCTAACCTCCAATACTACTGCATGACTCCATACGACTCTTCTTTCCAAGGCTTGCACATCCTCTTCCCAAAAGAGAATGTACAAAATACCATGGGTGAAATCGTTAGCAACGCAGGCCTCAAGCAACTCCGTATCGCTGAGACCGAGAAGTTCGCACACGTGACCTTCTTCTTCAACGGCGGTCGCGAGGCAGAGTACGCAGGCGAGGAGCGTATCTTGATTCCTTCACCAAAGGTGGCTACCTATGACCTCCAACCTGAGATGTCTGCTCCTGAGGTGACCGAGGCACTCTGCGAGGCACTCGACACACAAAAGTACGACTATATCACTCTCAACTTCGCCAACGGCGACATGGTGGGTCACACTGGCGTGTATGCGGCTATTGAGAAAGCCGTTACTACCATCGACAATTGCGTCAACCAAGTAGTAGAGACTGCTCTCAAGAACGACTACGAGATCATTATCATCGCTGACCACGGTAACTGCGACAATGCTATCAATGCCGACGGTTCACCTAATACGGCGCACTCACTCAATCCAGTGCCATTCGTGTATGTGAGCAAAGAGCACACCGATGCGAAACTCGAAGATGGTATCCTCGCGGATGTAGCTCCATCTCTCTGCCACATCCTCGGCATCGAGCAACCAGCAGAAATGACAGGACATAACCTAATCAAGTAGTAATAAAGAGTTCCCACGGATAACACGGATTTATCACAGATAATTAGTGGCAATCAGTGAAATCTGTGGGCAAAAAAAGTAATATATGGCTTTACAATGTGGTATAGTGGGTCTGCCTAATGTCGGCAAATCGACCCTCTTCAATTGCCTTAGCAATGCCAAGGCACAATCGGCGAATTTCCCTTTCTGCACCATCGAACCTAATGTGGGCGTGATTACCGTACCAGACGAGCGTCTTATCAAACTCGGCGAACTCTGCAAACCAGAGCGCGGTGTCATTCCTACTACCGTTGAAATCGTGGATATTGCAGGATTGGTGAAGGGCGCAAGCAAGGGCGAAGGACTTGGAAATAAGTTCCTCGCGAATATCCGCGAGACAGACGCCATCATCCATGTACTCCGTTGCTTCGATGACGAGAATGTGGTACATGTGGACGGCTCTGTTGACCCAATTCGCGACAAAGATATTATTGATGCAGAACTCCAACTCAAGGACCTTGAGACCGTGGAGTCACGCATCCAAAAGATCGAGAAACAAGTGCGCGTAGGTGGCGACAAACAAGCCAAAGTGGCACTCGATGTACTACTCAAATACCGCGAAGCCCTCTCACAAGGCAAGTCTGCTCGTACCGTGGAACTCATCAATAAGGACGAAGAACTCGTGGCTAAAGAGACGATGCTCCTCACCAGCAAACCTGTCCTTTATGTCTGCAATGTGGACGAGAACTCAGCAGTGAATGGCAATAAATATGTAGAGCAAGTGCGCGAAGCTGTCAAAGATGAGAATGCACAAGTGCTCATCGTGGCAGCTAAGATTGAAAGCGAGATTGCCGAACTCGAGACTTACGAAGAGCGTCAGATGTTCCTCGATGAAATCGGACTTTCTGAATCAGGTGTGAGCCGCCTTATCAAGGCAGCATACGCATTGCTTGAGCTCCGCACTTTCCTCACCGCGGGTAGCGACGAGGTGCGTGCATGGACTTTCAAGGCGGGTAGCAAAGCGCCTCAATGTGCAGGTGTCATCCACTCTGACTTTGAGCGTGGTTTCATCCGTGCTGAGGTCATCAAGTACGAAGATTATATCGCACTCGGTGGCGAGTCCGCTTGCCGTCAAGCAGGAAAACTCGGCATCGAAGGTAAAGAATACATCGTGCAAGATGGCGACATCATGCACTTCCTGTTTAATGTATAAATAGTTCCCACGGACTGCACGGATGAAACACGGATCTGTGAGTATCTGTGAGATCTGTGGGCAATATAAATCACTCGGATGTTTGAATTTCTAAATACTTGGCTTGAAGCCGGTTGGTGGGTAGCTGTTCTACTTATCGTTGCTGGTTGTACTGCACTCATCAAGGGTGCAGACTTCCTCGTGGATGGTGCTTCTGCTTTGGCAAAGAAATACGGTGTGAGCGACATCGTGATCGGTCTTACCGTTGTGGCGTTCGGCACCAGTATGCCTGAATTTGTAGTGAACATGGTAGCCGTAGGGCAAGGTAGCACGGAGATTGCTATCACCAATGTTCTTGGTAGCAATATCATCAATATCTTCGTGATATTGGGTTTTACTGCACTTATTTACCCCATTTCATCGCAAAAATCCACTCGCCGTTTTGACATACCATTCAGTCTGATAGCCGCTCTACTCGTATTACTCTTTGCGGTATATAACAGCCCATCGTGGTTGGAGATAGAGCATATATTCAATATGAATATTGCCGACCCAACCCTTAGCGACTTAGGCTCTATCCAAATGGGACAAGGCAATGGTGGATTTATTTCAGGTGTAGGTGGTAGTATTCTGCTTATCTTCTTCTTGATTTTCCTTTGGCATAACTTCAAAGGTATTGGTAGTGCCCCACAAACGGAGAGCAACGAAGAATACAAGCCCATGTCTGCAAAACGCGCCTTAGCATTAATTATCGGCGGTTTGATCGGCTTGGTGGTAGGTGGCGAAGTTATTGTCAAGAGTGCTACCTCTATCGCCCAATCGCTTGGCGTAAGTGATGCAATTATCGGTCTCACCGTAGTGGCATTGGGTACATCGCTCCCAGAACTTGCCACCTCTTGCATGGCGGCTTTCAAGAAGAACTGCGATATTGCTCTTGGCAATGTCATCGGTAGCAATATCTTCAACATCTTCTTCATCCTCGGTACGAGCGCATGCGTCAAGGCATTGCCCGGTTACCACGGACTGGAGATAGATGCAATGATGGCGGCATTGGCAAGTTTGCTAGTTATACTTTTCATATATACCAATAAAAAGCGCGAAATCAAGCGTTGGCACGGAGCTATCCTCCTCCTCACCTATGCCGCTTACCTCGCATACCGTATCGTTACACTCTAAACACGAAACAGTAGGCGCTCTGCGCCGTCCACTAAACAATAAAACATATGAGCAAAATCCAACTTCCCGAGAACGCCAATCGTCCTCTCCGCCCAGGAGAAAAGTACGAGCCAATTCTCAAACCACAAAACTCTTATCCCGAAATCACCCCATATAGCGTGATCATGGGTGTCGTTATGGCAGTTATCTTCTCTGCCGCTGCAGCATATCTTGGCTTGAAAGTCGGTCAAGTATTCGAAGCAGCTATTCCTATTGCTATCATTGCCGTAGGTCTCTCTTCTGCAATGAAGCGCAAGAATGCCATTGGCGAGAATGTTATCATCCAATCCATTGGCGCATCTTCGGGTGTGATCGTAGCCGGTGCAATCTTCACATTGCCAGCGCTCTATATTTTGCAGGCAAAGTACCCTGACATCACCGTCAACTTTATGCAAGTGTTCTTGTCATCCTTGTTGGGTGGTTGCTTGGGTATATTGTTCCTCATACCTTTCCGCAAGTATTTCGTACAAGAAAAACACGGCGAATATCCATTCCCTGAGGCAACGGCTACTACCCAGGTTTTGGTGTCTGGCGAAGGCGGTGGCAACCAAGCTAAACCCCTTATCTGGGCCGCTGGAATCGGAGGTTTGTACGATTTTGCAGTCTCCACTTTCGGCCTCTGGACCGAGCAACTCACTACCCGCATGATGGGTTGGGGCGAAGCCTTGGCAGCAAAGTTCAAACTCGTCTTCTCTATCAACACTTCTGCTGCGGTACTTGGTTTGGGTTATATCATCGGATTGAAGTACGCAGCCGTTATTTGCGCGGGCTCGTTCTTCGTATGGTGGGTACTCCTTCCACTCCTCGGCAGCGTGCCTGGCATGGAAGCTACTGACCCACAAAACCTCTTCCTCGATTACGGCCGTAATATCGGTATCGGCGCCATCGCTATGGCTGGTCTCATCGGTATCGTCAAGAGTTGGGGTGTAATCAAGTCGGCGGTTGGCTTGGCTGGCAAAGAACTCGGTGGCAAGGGCAAACAAGTCATCGAGGCATCGCTCCGTACCGAGAAAGACCTCAGTATGAAGTTCATTGTCTTGGCTATCGCCGTGGCATTGCTCGTGACCCTCGTCTTCTTCTGGCTCGGTGTATTGGGTAATATCTGGCAAGCCCTCGTGGCTTTCCTCGTGGTGGCAGTCATTGCTTTCCTTTTCACTACCGTGGCGGCTAATGCGATTGCTATCGTAGGTAGCAACCCTGTCAGCGGTATGACCCTTATGACCCTTATCATCGCTTCTGTGATCTTCGTTGCAGTAGGCATGAAGGGTTCAAGCGGCATGGTCGGTGCCATGGTTATTGGTGGTGTCGTTTGTACAGCTTTGTCTATGGCAGGCGGCTTTATTACCGACCTCAAGATCGGTTATTGGATTGGTACCAGCCCATACAAACAAGAGACTTGGAAGTTCCTCGGCACCCTCGTGAGTGCCGCTACCGTAGGTGGTGTGATGATTATCCTGAATAAGACATACGGTTTCGTAGGTGATAACGCCCTTGTTGCTCCTCAAGCCAACGCGATGGCTGCGGTAATCGAGCCATTGATGAGTGGCCAAGGCGCACCTTGGATGTTGTATTTGGCAGGTGCTGCTCTGGCATTGATTCTCAACTTCATGGGTGTACCTGTATTGGCATTTGCTTTGGGCATGTTTATCCCATTGAGTTTGAATACCCCATTGCTCGTGGGTGGTGCTATCTCTTGGTTGGTAAGCCGCAAGCGTGAGAAGGATGGCGAGAAGGCAGAGGAAATGGCTGCGGCTCGCAATGAGAAGGGCACTTTGATTGCCTCTGGTTTCATCGCAGGTGGTGCGTTGATGGGTGTTGTAAGTGCCCTGATTAAGTTCTGTGGTGTTGAGTGCTATTTGGGTGCTTGGGCTGCATCATCTGGGGCTGCCCTTGTGGGCGTAGCGGCATATATCGCTTTGATAGCTTACTTCATTACCGCAAGCAAAAAAACAAAATAACAAAAAGCATTAGTAGCATTAAGTATGGCACTTAGAGGTAAGTTTGAGCAAACGCATACTACGATAAAAGTGGTACAGTGGTTAGGGTGTATATTCCTATTCAGTATTCCTGCAATGGGAAGTATCATTCTTTTTCCACAACCGCTTTCAGTAGAGAGTTTGAAATGGATACAACTGCTTCAAACCTCAGCGATATTCCTCTTTCCTCCGCTCTGTATGGCATACTTATGGAATGCTCAGCCATGGGAATGGTTAGGATTAAAAGTTTCGATATGCCAACCATCCAATGTATCAGTTCCCCCCTGCTCATTGCCCATTAAGCGTGGGCTATGGGCTGTGGGGTTAATGCTGATAGCACTTCCTGCTATCAATTTGCTCAGTTACCTTAACCAACAATTGACATTACCCGAGTTCCTACAACCATTAGAAGCGTGGATGAAAACACAAGAAGAGAATGCCGCGCTGATTACCGAACAGTTTTTAAATGTTCGCACTTTTGGTGGACTCATAATCAACTTGCTATTGATGGCACTCTTGCCTGCTGTGGCAGAAGAATTAACTTTTAGGGGTGTGGTGCAAAAGTTGTTTCAAGGTACCCAAGCATTAGAAAATCAAAGTTCTAAGGTTCCTCATTTGGCTATATGGTGTAGTGCTATACTCTTTTCTGCCATACATTTGCAGTTCTATGGATTTGTGCCACGCATGCTCATGGGTGCACTGTTTGGCTATATGTTGGTATGGACAGGTAGTCTATGGATACCTATACTTATGCACTTTACCAATAATGCCATGGCAGTGTTATTGTATTTTATCGCCAATTTAACAGGTTGGGACATGGAAAAGGTAGATACCATAGGCGCAAAAGACACCCTTTGGTTGGGTGTCCTTTGTCTATTACTTACGATTGTTGGAATCTATGCTTTTCGCCGCTCAACGACAATGAGCAATGCTTCTTCACGAATATCCAACGGCAATTGAATATTGCGTAGTTGAATACTACGCACCCACCCTGGCACATCGCTCGCTTTGAGTGTATCAAACACTTCACGAATCATTTGATATTGCTCCTGCGTGTAGTTCTCAGCAGGAATACCGATGAGAGCGTCCAGTTCTTCGTCATCGTAGTAGATGACCTCTGCGTTCGTTTGAAGGAGCGTTTCGCGTTCGCAGACAAGGTGCTCTCCGCAACATCCATCATCTTCGCTTCGCTGTTCAGCTGCGACAGTTGTTACTTGCTCAGTATTGTTCAACTGTTCCGTATTGTGTTTCTCCTTTCGCGCGCGTACCTCAAAGATAATAAGGATAACAATACCAAGACAGACAAATAATATCAATGGGATCATATCAGGAGTTCTAAGCGCACTAATGGTGCTGTTCTAAAAGTTTCAAAAGTTCTAAGGGTTACTCTACATCTTCTTCTACGACAAGGTTGTCAATGATGAAATTCTGACGGTCAGAAGTGTTTTTACCCATATAAAAACTGAGCAAGTCAGCCACAGCATCCTCTTTGCGCAAAGTAACTTGATCCAAACGAATACCTGTGCCAATGAAACCCTTAAACTCATCTGGGCTAATCTCACCCAAACCTTTGAATCGAGTAATCTCTGGATTAGGTTTCAGGTCTTCAATGGCTTTCAATCGTTCTTCTTCGCTATAACAATAACGAATTTCCTTTTTATTCTTTACACGGAAGAGAGGTGTTTGTAGGATATACACATGCCCTTTCTTGACCAAGTCGGGGAAGAATTGCAAGAAGAAAGTAAGCATGAGCAATCGAATATGCATACCATCCACATCGGCATCGGTGGCTATAATCACTTTATTATAGCGCAGTTCGTCCAAACCGTCCTCGATGTTGAGGGCAGATTGCAAACAGTTGAACTCCTCGTTCTCATACACCACCGATTTGCTCAGTCCGTATGAGTTGAGTGGTTTACCACGGAGCGAGAACACCGCCTGCGTGCGCACATCACGGCTCTTGGTGATAGACCCCGAAGCAGAAAGTCCCTCCGTAATGAAAATACTGCTCTCCTCGCGCAAATCATCTTCTGAATCTTTGGCAGACTTAGTTGGTTTAGCATCGTTGTAATGCACTTGACAATCACGCAGTTTAGGGTTGTTGAGCAAGTTCTTCTTTGCGCGTTCGCGGGCTGCTTTGGTTACACCAGCAATAGCTTTGCGCTCTTTCTCCGAGTCAAGAATCTTTTGTAGCATTACTTCTGCTACCTCAGGATGCTTGTGTAGGTAGTTGTCTAATTGTTGTTTGACAAAATCGTTGACAAACTTATTGATTGACACTCCGCCCTCTAACGCCGTATCCTTAGAGCCCAGTTTCACTTTGGTCTGACTCTCGAATATAGGCTCTGAAACATTGATAGTAATAGCACCTACTACACCACTGCGGATGTCGCTGAGCTCAAAGTTCTTGTTGTAGAACTCCTTGATGGTGCGACCGATAGCCTCGCGTAATGCAGCTTGGTGTGTACCACCTTGGATGGTGTGCTGACCGTTGACGAAGGAGTGGTACTCCTCACCTGTTTGGTTGGTATGGCATAATGCTATCTCAATATCTTCGCCTTGTATGTGTATGATTGGATAGAGCGGATCAACGGTCATTGTCTCTGTGAGGAGGTCAAAAAGACCGTTTTTAGAGGAGTATTTCTTGCCGTTGTAACTCAAAGTCAATCCCACATTGAGGTATGCGTAATTGCGCATCATGGTCTCAATGAAATCATCGCGGAAACGGTAGTTCTCAAAGAGACCTCTGGTGTTGTCGGGTACAAACTCGATGAGCGTACCGCGTTTCTCAGGACCATTATGCTCTTGTATATCAGAGTCTTCTACGAGGTGCCCCTGTTTGAATACAACACGGCGAGTCTTGCCGTCCCGCCATACTTGTACCACAAACTCAAGACTGAGGGCATTGACTGCTTTGGCACCTACACCGTTGAGACCGACAGATTTTTTAAAGGCTTTGGTGTCGTATTTACCACCCGTGTTGAGAATAGACACGACTTCCACTATTTTGCCCAGTGGAATGCCGCGACCATAGTCTCGAACGCGTACGCGTTGGGAGTTATCTTCGGTAGAAGGGGCAGATACACTCACTTCAACGACTTTACCTTCGTTCATACGAAACTCATCGATACTGTTGTCGATTGTCTCTTTGATGAGTACATATATACCATCATCGGAGTGACTTCCGTCACCCAATTTACCGATGTACATACCTGGACGACGACGAATATGCTCGCGGTCATCCAAGTGGACAATATTATCTTCGTTGTATGTGCTGATAGGTTTTGTTTCCTCTGCCATGGTGGTTAATGACGGTTAGGCGGTGAATAACGGTTAGACGGTTAGGCGGTGAATGGCGGTGAAGATGATTATTTCTTTTTTGCGTCAATATCGGTATCTACCAAGATACGACCACAGAACTCGCAAACAATGATTTTCTTGCGCAGGCGAATATCCAATTGTCGTTGTGCTGGAATTTTGCTGTGGCAACCGCCGCAGCTATCGCGCTCTACTTTTACCACAGCCAAGCCGTTGTGTGCATTTTTGCGGATACGATGGAAAGCGGTAATCAATCGGTTGTCAATATGCTTCTCTAACTCCGCAGCACGCACCATGTATTTCTCGGTTTGCTCTTTTGTTTCAGCCAAGATAGAGTCCAGTTCATTTCGTTTTTGATTGAGGTCAACCGTTCTATCCTCGATATCGGTGATGGTTTTTGCCTTATCTGCTTGACGCTCTTCCAACTCTATTTTGAATTTGCTAATCTTGCGTTGTGAAGCCTCGATTTCCAACTCTTGGTACTCAATCTCTTTGGTGAGGTTGTCGTACTCGCGGTTGTTTCGGACATTGTTTTGTTGCTCTTTGTATCGTGAGATAGAAGCATTGGCGTTTTCGATACGCACGCGGTGTTCAGAGATGCCTGTTTCGCACTCTTTGATACCATTCTCAATGTTGGTCAAACGCGTTTTGAGACCCTCAATTTCATCGCCCATGTCTTTTACCTCTTGTGGCAACTCACCTGCCAAGATACGAAGGCTGTCGATTTTTGTGTTTACGGTTTGCAATTCATACAGAGCGCGCAGTTTCTCCTCTACGGTCAACTCTTGTTCGATTTTTTCTTTTGCCATAGTTGTTATGTTGTTTGATGTTATTATTCTTTTTATTTGAGTCAAAGCGATTTTTGGTAGTATTTCACGGGGCTTTGGTCTGATTGAGCCATTCGTGTGGTGATATGCTTGGATAATAGTTGCTCGAATATTTCTCGTGTGAAATGTTCGCTTACCCAGTGGTCCATATCCACGACCATTATTCGTTGGTGAGCCGTTTGCAATTCGTGGTATTTGAAGTCGGCAGAGATGTATGCATCAGCACCTTGTGCGATAGCTTGTTCTACGAACTCTGCTCCAGCGCCACCACAGATAGCCACTGTTTTGATTTCGTTTGCAGCTCCTTCGACCCATCGTAGGACAGCTTTGTTGGTTGCAAATACATGCGCTATATGTTCCAGCAAAGCATTGCAGGTCATAGGAGTTGTCAGTTCGCCAATAACTCCCAGTCCCGCATTGGTATTGGTGTCGGAAGGAATAAGAATACGATAATTGGGAATGCCTAATTTCTCTGCTATACGCCCGCTGACTCCATGCAGATAGGCGTCCATGGATGTATGTGCGGAATAGATAGCGATGTTGTGTCGAATAGCTTTTTCGACACATCGTTCTTGCGGTGTAGCGCCCGTTAGGTGTTTGAGTCCTCGGAAGAGGAGTGGGTGGTGGGAAATGATAAGGTTGCAACCCAAATCAATGGCTTCATTGACCACAGATTCTGTTACATCTACGGTCAACAATGCCTCATTTACTTTTGCATTGCGATTACCCACCTGTAGTCCCGAATTGTCCCAATGTTCTTGGTAATTCAAGGGAGCTACAGATTCTATGATATTGATAATATCTTGAAGGATCAACCTTTTTTAGCCCCTACTCCTGTTCGTGCGGATGAAGCAGCTGCTTTTTGCGTTTTCACTTGCGCTTTGGGTGCAGGTTTTTTAGTTTCTTGCTTGTGCTCCTCAATAGCAGCTACCTCATCGCCTTCCTCATTGATTGTAAAATCAGTGATTCCTGCATTAATGAGAATATTGTACCATTGAATGAGTTTGCGAATGTCGCTTGGATATACTCTGTCGCGGTCAAAGTCGGGCAACACTTCGCCAAAGTAGTTACGCAACTGGTCGTTATCAGCTTTCTTTGGGTCGATGGTAGCGAGTTTGTAGTTTTCTTTTTCGCCTAAGTTAATGAGTACTTGATTGAGTGCGATATCGTCTCCCATGGTGTACATAGAAATCTCGCCGAGTGAAACAATTTTGTCTCTTGCGTAAGTAGGCATACGCTTTCCGTCAAGCAATGATTCTACAATGAGCATATTGTTGCCACGACTAACCAACTTATAAAGTCCTGGCTTTCCCGTAATTGATAAAATATCTCTTAGCATAGTTTGAAAAATTAGCTATGTTTATTCGTTTTTTCGGTTAAATATAAAAATCGCTGCAAAATTACTACTTTTTTTGGATATTTGCAAATTTTTTTGTACCTTTGCGCGATTTTATGCGGTTATAGACAATAATAATACATACTACAAAGACTACAAAGACTACAAACAAACATACAAAGACAACAAACATACAATACTACAAACAAAACATACCTATACAACAAAACGCACAGGGAGAAACAATGCGGTTAAAAAGTAATATCAACATAAAAAATAGGCGTGCCACTTTTGATTATGAAGTGCTGGATAAATATACAGCAGGTATTCAACTCTTCGGAACAGAAATCAAATCCATTCGAGAAAGCAAAGCTTCACTCGCAGATACCTACTGCCAATTCATCGGCAACGAACTGTGGGTAAAACAAATGCATATAGCCGAATACCGATTCGGCACATACACCAACCACGACGCAAAACGAGACCGCAAACTGCTAATGACACGCAAAGAACTACGCAAACTGCAAAAACAAGTACAAGACACAGGCAAAACCATTATCCCACTACGACTCTTCATCAACGAAAAAGGACTCGCAAAAATGGAAATAGCACTCTGCCAAGGTAAACACTCCTACGACAAAAGACAAGCACTAAAAGACGCCGACGACAAAAGAGAACTACAACGAGTAATGGCGTTTAGAGTGGTGTAGAGTTGTGTAGAGTTGTGTAGAATGGTGTAGAGTGGTGTAGAATGGTGTAGAGTGGTAGAGGTAATAAGATATGCGATTTAGTGATATAATAGGACAAGAAGAAGTGAAGCGTCAGCTTCGTCAAGCAGTGCGCGACGGGCGCATTGCTCATGCACAGTTATTCACAGGTATAGCAGGCATCGGCAAAATAGGACTCGCCCTCGCCTACGCACAATACTTGGCTTGTCCCCATCGCACAGCTGACGACTCTTGCGGACAATGCCCCAGCTGCTTGCAATACCAAAAACTACAACACCCCGACTTGCACTTTGCCTTCCCCATCGTAAAAAGCGACGCAGGTGATGTATGCGATGACTACATGGACAAATGGCGCGGACTACTCACAGAGCAACCCTACTTTGACATCGAAGACTGGTATCGCACATTAGGAGTAGAAACCAAGCAGGGAATGATTTACGAAAAAGAAAGCAGCGAGATACTACGCAAGTTATCACTCAAAAGTTTCAGCGACGGATACAAAGTAATGGTGATTTGGCAGCCCGAAAAAATGAACGCTACCTGCGCCAACAAACTGCTGAAACTACTGGAAGAACCTCCCGTCAAAACACTATTCCTCTTAATAAGCGAGCAACCCGAACAGCTATTAAGCACAATCCTATCGCGCGTACAAGAGATTCGTGTTCCGCGCTTAGAAAAACAAGTGATAGCCCATGCGCTGCACAAGACCTACAGTTGGTTGAGCGAAGAGGACGCAACCGATATAGCCCATATGTCCAACGGCAGCTACCTGACCGCGCTGCGCGTGATGAGCGAAAGCAACGATACACAAGGGTATTTTGACGACTTTGTAGCATTGATGCGCAATGCATGGTTAGTAGGACAAAAAAAAGACTACAGCGCATTGCTGAAACTGCGCCAATGGAGCATGGATATGGCAGACAGCAAAGTGGGAAGAGAAAAACAAAAAGCATTCTTGCAATACGCACAACGACAAATACGCGAAAACTATATCTATAACCTTGGTAACAGCGAAATGAATTACCAAACAAAACAAGAACGCGCGTTCTCTACCAAATTCGCCCCGTTTATCCACGATGGAAATGTGGAACGCATGATGAACGAACTAAGCAAAGCCGAAACACAAATAGCACAAAACGGAAACGCGAAAATCATATTCTTCGATTTGTGCTTGCAAATGATCGTGATGGTGAAGTAGGGTGTAAAGTGTAAAGTGTAAAGGAACGGAATTATGAAAGAAGATTTTATTATAGAAAATGGCTCGTGCCACATTACTAAGAAAGCGGTAAATCACAACCCCAAGCATATGCTGCCAGTGGTGGACTGGTTGAGCGACTTACCCAAAGATGGCAGCGAGCCTGACCTCGTAGAGGTACAATTCAAAAATACCCGAAAAGGGTACTACCACAACAACATATCATTGCCATTGGAAAAAGGCATGACCGTAATCGTAGAAGCCAACCCGGGATACGACATGGGCGAAGTAACACTGACAGGACAACTGGTGAGTACGCAAATCAAAAAAGCACATATCAACCTGGAACGCTACGAGATACGCAATATCGTACGCCTCGCCACCGAAGAAGACAAAGAACGAGCAAAAGAAGCACACGCCAAAGAACAAGCAACCATGATTCAAGCACGACAATTGGCAAAATCACTCGGCTTGGAAATGAAAATTGGCGATGTGGAATACCAAAGCGATGGCACCAAAGCCATCTTCTACTACATCGCCGACGGACGCGTGGATTTTCGTCAATTGATCAAAGTATATGCCGAGACATTCCGTATTCGTATTGAGATGAAGCAGATCGGCGCACGCCAAGAAGCAGGTCGCATAGGCGGCACAGGCCCTTGCGGCAGAGAACTGTGTTGCTCCACATGGATGACACAATTCTCCTCAGTAGGCACCAATGCAGCTCGCCTGCAAAACATCTCGCTCAACCCGCAAAAATTGGCAGGTCAATGCGCAAAACTGAAATGTTGCTTGAACTACGAAGTGCCCGTATATGAAGAGGCAGTCAAGAAGTTGCCTTCACGCCACCAACATTTGGAAACCAAAGACGCTACCTACTACTTCTTCTCTTCTGACGCTCTCAAAGAAGAAGTTACCTACTCTACCGACTCGCACCACCCAGCGAACTTGCAAACCATCTCCATCCAACGCGCCAAAGAAATCATTGACATGAACAAACGAGGCGATAAACCACTATCGCTCGGCGGCAAAGAGACAGCAGTAGAATCCGTAAAAATAGACTACCAAAATGTGGTCGGTCAAGACGACCTAACGCGCTTTGACAAGAAAAAACAACACCGCAATAATAGCAATCAAAACAATCGCAGACGCGATTCACGACACAACAACAAACCACGCAATAATCCATAAACCATAATGCGCCATACTATATTCATCATACCCTTGGTAGTGCTCTTGCTTACCTCCTGCCAACGCATGGCAGTATATAGCGATTTCCACTCCCTACCCCCTCATGGTTGGCACGAAGACTCCATACTCACCTACACCATGAACGACTTGGACACGAGTGCTACCTACGAAATCCAAATCATGGTTCGCCATACAGGTCAGTATCCCTATCAGAATCTCTGGCTCTTTGTGGACGAATACGCAGGGAACATGCACATACAACGCGATACCATAGAAGCAATGCTCGCAGATGACTATGGTCGCTGGTTAGGAAACGGCATCAATCGCTACGCATTGCCACTAATGTACGAGGCAGATTACCACTTCATAAGCAAAGACAATAGTCGTCTGACTATCCAACAAGGTATGCGCACAGAATGGCTAACAGGTATCACAGATGTTGGTATAAAGGTAATTAAGAATTAAAAGACAGATGAGCAAGAACAAATTGAAGAAATTTGCAGAAATGGAGACTTTCCACAATGTGTTTCAATGCGGAGCGCGTGAAGTGGTGAGTGATAGCGTCGTTACAGAAATGGCAGGTCATTGGCGCGAGAAGTATTTTCATAACGACCACCCTATCGTATTGGAATTAGGTTGCGGTCGCGGCGAATACACCGTCGGTTTGGCGCAACGCGACCCCAATAAAAATTATATCGGCATCGACATCAAAGGCGCTCGCATGTGGGCAGGCGCCAAACAAGCCGAACAAGCAGGCATGAAAAATGTGGCATTCCTGCGCACCAACATAGAAATGCTCTGCCATTTCTTCGCCGCCAACGAAGTGGATGAGATATGGATTACCTTTCCCGACCCACAAATGAAAAAAGCCACCAAGCGACTGACCTCAACATACTTCATGCAACGCTACCGTCAGTTGCTTCGAGCCAATGGACTCATTCATTTGAAAACCGATAGTCCATTCCTTTATACCTACACGCAAGCCATGGTGAAAGAAAATGGGTATCCGCTATTGGTGGACACCTGTGACCTATATGGCGATGAGGCAATGAGGCAATTAGGCGATGAGGTCAGCGAAGCACGCGCCTTGCAAACACATTACGAACACCAATGGCTCGACCGCGGACTGACAATCAAATATATAGCATGGCAACTGCCCGAAGAACCATCGCTCATAGAACCAGATATAGAAATAGAAAAAGACACCTATCGCTCATACGGAAGAAACTATGTATCCTCAACAAATAATTGACGCATTACAACATGTGCGCTACCCCGGCACAGGCAAAAACTTAATAGAGAGCGGTATGCTCGAAGACGACATTCGCATCTCAGGCTTGGAGGTATCATTCTCGCTGATATTCGAAAAAGATAATGACCCATTTCGCAAGTCGGTGGTGAAAGCCGCTGAAACAGCTATTCATACTTATGTGGATGAAAATGCCGCAGTGCATATCCATACGAAGTTTGTGAAGCAAAACATGGCTCCAAAGTCGGATTCCGTGGAAAATCTGCGCGCTGGGCAAGTGATAGCCATTCACTCGGGCAAAGGTGGCGTGGGTAAATCAACTATCTCCGCCAACTTGGCTATCGCCTTGGCAAAGATGGGCTACCGCGTGGGATTGCTGGATGCCGACATACATGGTCCGTCCATTCCAAAGATGTTCCATACCGAGGGGTGTCGCCCCATTTCTACACCAGTGAATGGTCGTAACCTCATCGAACCGATTGAGCAGTATGGCGTGAAAATGCTGTCAATAGGGTTTTTTGTTGATCCGCAGCAGGCGGTGGTTTGGCGTGGTGGAATGGCAAGCAATGCTATCAAGCAATTGATTCAGGATGCTAACTGGGGTGAGTTGGATTACTTCTTGATTGACTTGCCTCCTGGCACCAGCGATATTCACTTGACATTGGTGCAGCACCTTCATCTCACAGGTGCCATCGTAGTGACAACTCCTCAACCAGTGGCATTGGTAGATGCACGCAAGGGTGTAGATATGTTCTGCAACGAGAAGATCAATGTTCCTGTATTGGGACTGATTGAGAATATGGCATGGTTTACTCCTGCGGAGTTGCCAAACAACCGCTACTATATCTTTGGCAAGGATGGCGGCAAACAACTCGCCGAGGAACTGAATATCCCATTGTTAGGTCAAGTGCCGCTGGTACAATCCATTCGCGAGGGCGGCGACGAGGGTACACCAATCGCCTTGCAAGACGGACACCCCGCAACACAAATGTTTGAAGATATATGTCAAATGATTATAGATAAACAATGAGCTCACAGAAGATAACCGAACTCGGCACAGCCTCTATTCGTAGTTTGCTACTCAAATACGCGATGCCAGGCATTATAGCCATGACCGCAATGTCCATTTATAATATGGTGGACTCGATTTTTATTGGTCATGGTGTAGGTGCTATGGCATTATCGGGTTTGACCGTAGCAAAGCCATTTATGGATATTTGTGCCGCATTTGGTACATTGGTAGGCGTAGGGGCAAGTTCTTTGGTGGCTATCAAGTTAGGCGAAAAAGACTATCGTTCAGCCAATGATGTGTTGGCGAATGTGGTCATACTGAATGTGATTTTGGGTGCGCTGATTATGGTAGTGGGCTTGTTTTGGCTTGATCCGATTCTATATGCTTTTGGAGCAAGCGAAACTACTATTGTTTATGCGCGCGAATATATGGAAATAATCCTTTTGGGTAACATATTGACGCATATCTACTACGGACTCAATAGTATGTTGCGTTCGATAGGTCATCCGCGCATATCGATGTATGCGACTATTTTGGCGGTGGCATTGAATGTGATACTTGACCCTATCTTTATCTTTGTGTTAGACATGGGCGTGCGTGGTGCAGCGTTGGCTACGATCATTTCGCAATTGGTGTCAGTTATCATTGAATTGATTATTTTCCTCAATCCAAAAGAGATTATCTATTTCCACAGAGGTATTTGGCGATTGAAACGCGACATTACTATGCGTGCGTTGGGTATCGGCTTGGCACCATTCCTCATGCATATGGCCGCATGCTTTGTGGTGATAGTACTCAACAATCAACTCAAACGCTACGGTGGCGATATGGCTATCGCCACTTTCGGTATGACTAACCGATTTATGTTCTTCTTTGCGATGATAGTGATGGGTATTCAGCAGGGAATGCAACCAATTGTGGGATATAATTATGGTGCAAAACTCTATCAGCGTATGACGCGCGCTTTCAAGTTGGCAGTCTATTGCGCTACTTGCGTTATGGGAACCTTGTTATTGTTTGGCGAGATTGTGCCAGAAGGATTTATACGACTTTTTACGCATGACGAGGCATTGATTGCGCAATCCATTACGCCCGCACGCATCATGCTGTGTGTCACATTTATGATAGGTTTTCCTATGGTGTCGGGCAACTTCTACACTTCTATTGGCATGTCAAGCAAGGCGATTTTCCTAAGTCTCTCGCGCCAAGTGTTGTATTTGATACCTATGATATTGCTGCTGCCGCATTTGTTCGAAGCACTTGGTTTTTCGCCTATTATGGGCGTATGGTGGGCATTGCCAATCAGTGACGCGCTATCCTCATTTACAGCGGCTATTCTTATCAATCGCGATATGCGTGTGTTCCGACAGTATTAGTTGTCGGGGTACATGCTTGCGTTATAGTTGTCCCGCTTCTACGAGATTGATTACGCGCTCTACGATACGGTCTTTGTCCGCCGCATCGTACTCCTCTTTCAAGTCGTTTTTGAAAAGTTTGGCGACGAACTGCCAGAAGTTTGCACTGGCCTTCCCGCGGTAATGCTTGATGATTTCATAACTCGTTCGATCGCTTTCGCGGTCCATTAGTTTCATTAGCATTTGCCCCTGCGAGGCAGTCATCTTGCGGAAATGATGTTCGTATTTCTTGAATAGGTATTTCTCATGTTGTCGCCACCATTTGCGGCGTTCTTTCTCATCAGGCAATTGCGCTAATTGGCAGTCGGCTACCTGCATTTCTTTTGCGAGTAATTTGGCAAAAGGTAGCGTTTTCTTCACATCACGCACAGTACGCCAATAGAATTGCTCTTGCTTTTTGTTTTTGAACACCATTTTGGGATAGACATACACATCCTGCATACGCGCCAGATAGAAGGTGTCGGTAGCACTCACTTGTAGCAATACCGAATCTACCCATTGAGCATGACCATTGGTACATGCAAGAAAGAGCAATATGATGAGCCAATAGCGCTTTATCATGGAAGGATTTTATGCTTTTTCTACGCCAGCAGCGACTTCGCGATAGGTGTGCAAACTCAGGTTGTCGCTCACAATCTTCAATGCCGATAGATGCGTGAAACCTAATCCTGCAATATACGCCAACTCCATATCAAAAACACAATCTTTGTAATCGGATTGCAATACAAAATCCGTGTTGCTGTAACATACGGAAGAAAGTACTTGGTTTGGTGCAACAAGGTATTCGGTTGGCAGAGGGGATATGGATAGTGTGGGCTCTGGGTAATTCACACAAGGGTGATTAAGTCGCGCCTCATTCACCATAACCACACTACCAATGTCATAGTTGGCACTTCCAGCGTAGCCAATATTGATTAAGCGTGCATTTGCGGGAATGTTACGCAGGGATTGCATGACATTCAATGCCCCAACACCCGTTACAATCACTTCCCAAAGCGTACCATCAGCCATACGCCACTTGTCGCCCTCCCAATCGCCATTGAGGTGTTGAGCAATCAGTTTGGTTTCGCCTATAAAATCGCCAGCTTCGGCAATAAGAATATAGTTCTTCATAATAGTTTATTTGTTAGAGATAGCGTTTGATTTGTACTAAATGGTGGGTTAGTTCGCCATTTGAGAGATGGATTCCTTGCTCATTAATGGCATCTATATGCACGCAACCTGAGCAGTGAATAATCTCCGTAGAACTGAGTAGCAATCCCACATGCGAGATGTTGGTGGCTTTTGGGTCGCGGTCAGCATGGTCAAAGAATGCCAAGTCGCCCGGTTGTGCTTCTGCCAACGAAGGAACAAGTACCCCTTGCGTCATTTGCTCGCGAGCATTGCGCAGGAGATTCACACCAAAAGTTGCATATACCACTTGCGTGAAGCCCGAGCAGTCCATACCCATGGCGTTCTTTCCGCCCCAAAGGTAGGGGGCGTTGAGCAACGATTGGGCAATCGTTGCGAGATCGCTACGCTGTAGATCACTCTGTTGTAGATCGGCTTCGCCTGTAGATCGCTGCGCTGTAGTGATATTGACACAAGTGGGATCGATGAGGTATTGTTGACCAAGGACTTCGAATGTGCCGTGGGAGTAGTTGGGTAGGCGTGTGCCGAGGGTGAGCATTAGTTCTTCGCCTGTTTCCATAGCAGTGGCAATGGCCATTGGGACAGCCACGGTTGTTCGGGTATTGGATATTGGGTATTGGGTGTCGGTGGGGGTAAGCATCTTAAAGTCCACCCACCCCTCTTGTCCGTCCATGGTGGAGCGGATTTTGGTCCAGCGGGGGAGTTGGTCTAAGACTTCGCATACTTCACCAAAAAGCAATTGGGTGAGTTGTTCGCTTCCTTCTGACGGCTCTTGGCGCACGGGAGTGACAGTGCAATGATTGATAGCAAACATATATTCAATAAATGGGTTGTTAGTGGGATTTTATTTTGCAGCGCAAAGGTACTACTTTTTTTGCAGTTATCCAATGTTTCGTGAAAATTAGTGCAATTTTTGTGATAATATGATCCCACTTGAGTGCGAGCAGTTACGGGTTCATACTATAACATTACTATGAGATTACTATGTAATTCCGAGCATTTCCCTATACCTTCCGGCTATTAATGTTAATATAATCACTTGTATGGTTAGCCTTATCGCCTAACGCCCACGGACTTTTCGCAGACATATTCTCAACCCTTCTCAAAAAGTCCGTAGAAATTCATTTCAATAACTTTTCTCCCTGAAAATCAATGAATATATTCTGTGAATATATCGAGCGGTTTCTGCGGTTATTGCGGTTTTGAAATTCCGCAAAACCGCTAAAACCGCAATAACCGCACATACATGTTCGCCATTCCGCCACATGTCTTTTCGTATGGCGAAAGTTTTGAATGTCCCGATAAACATCTTCCTTAGGAACTTATAATATCATTCCTTGCGTCCGTGGGAGTCGGTGTAGTGGCATAATCTGCGTTCTAATTCAAGGCGATATTCGCAGAGATGGAGGATATCAACAATTGAAAGGTGCTGATGATCAAACATATGGTGCATGGCATGGCACACTTTGATGTGAGCTATTTCTGGGATTCTGCTCCATCTTCCTTCTTTCCAATCGTCTATCTCATCGTCTAATTTGTTAATCACCTCCAACTCTTTATCCGTCATGGATAAGTTGTCTGTCGGTTCAGGATACTTAAGGATA
>JAGBZD010000003.1 GCA_017628395.1 Paludibacteraceae bacterium
CGCATTCACGAGGCAATTGGAGTTGCTGGGTGCCTGCTTCAGTAAATACTACTGACTTCTCGCCTACACGCCATGTATATGGCAATTGGCTCTTACATACAACATCGGTTGCAGTAATTGTGGTATCGCCATCAATAACATCCAATGTCAAATTGTAGGTTGCTGTACCACATTCAAGAGATACTGGAAGTTGCTTGGTATCTGCTGCGGTAAATACTACAGAATCCTCACCAATATACCATGTGTATGGCAACTTATCGAAACAGATTGGAAGAGTCTTATCGATAACTGTATCGCCATTGATAACAACCAAATCCAAAGTAACGATACTATCACAACCGTTTGCATCCTTCAAAGTAACAGAATACTTACCTGTTTTGTCATAGGTATTACCATTCCATTCGATGCTCTCGCCGTAGCAAAGAGTCTTATCTACTGTAACCTCAACCTTGCATGGAACCTCCAAAGTCACATTTGTAACATTAAGATACATGTACTCTTGCTCTGGAGTAGTAATAGAAGCCAACTTGCTATAATCAATACGGTAGGTCTTAGTACCAGGAGTAAATACATTGCTTGAAGTAGAAACAGGATCAGTATCCTCGCAATGAGCGAACACCTCAGTATCAACAATAGCATTCTTCTCTGCAGACAAATCGTTGTTTACACGCAAACGGATTGGAGCACCTTCAATAAGACCTGTAATATCCAATTTATAGAGGTTATTTTCCTTCAATTGGCTAAGTACGATCTCCTTCTTCCAGTCCAATACTTCCACACTATCACAAGGATCTTTTTGGTCACAGGTATCACATAGTGACTTGTTCACACAAACAGTAATATTGCCATCCGCTTTGAAGCTTGCAAAGCAAGACTTCTTGCTCAAATCTACATACTTACCATATTGGTTGAGCAAGTCTTCCATCAACTTATGGCTAACAGACACTTTCAAGCTGTCGCCTGCATCCAATGTGATTGACTCAATCAACGATACCATCATGGTCTCAGATGGAGAAACTTCAGCTTGGATAGTCACATCATAATCCTCATTGTTGTATATAGCCACCTTGATAGGTTTAACCTTAGCTGTATCCAGTGCCTCATTGACATTCACCTTGAAGCATTGACTCTCGTTTGCATACAAGTCGAAGCAGCCACCCCAATTGAAGTTAGGAGCATTCTCGCAAGTTTCTGGTGTCATATCAATGCTGAAAGCGAATGGGTTGTCAGCTGTCAATTGGAACAAGAGTTCGGTCACATCCGAATCAATGAGTTTGCGAACTGCTTGGAAGAACAAGCGTGGGATACGCACTGAGAACTCACGGTTGTGGAGGTGTTGACCCAATACATGTGCTGGAATCTTAGCATTTACCTTGGTCAAAATACCATACTTGCAATCCACAGTCATACCAGCAGAGAATGAAATCGCATTGCTGCTCAAGTTCTCGAAAGTAAAGCGAGGAGCACGACCCATATCTGCAAGCAAGTCATTAGAGAACTTATACCAAGTAGTACCTGCCTTATGAATATACTTCACGCCAGACTCTACCTCTGTATGATTTACGCAATCTACTGGTTCTTCAACCGTTGCATCAATCAAGGTAGCGCCCAATTCAATCTTGCCTTCAGTGATTACTGCTACATATACATTATTAATAGGGTTAGTTGCTACAAAGCTATAGTCAATCACTTTGTCCACATTCGTACCTGGCAATACAGGCACAACGGTTGGCATAACCACCTTCAGCGGACAAGTAAGAGAAACCGCAGAAGCCACCCATACAATCTCATCTGAATGGTTGGTAAAGGTCAGTTTCAGGTGACTGCCTGAACCCTTCACAGTGTTCAAATCAAAGTTGTACCATTGAGCATCACGAGAATTGATGACAGCACCCTCCTCCCAATCGAAGACGATAGCGCTATCGCAACCCAATGTAGTACCATAATCCAAATCAAAACCAAAGAGCAATGGTTGGTCAGATTTTACCGACACATAGAACTCGGTAATCTCATCTGCCACAACAGCATCTACCAAACGGAAAAGACCTGTAGGAGAATATGTGCTAATATCAAACCATCTTGGAATCTTTTGGTCGATGGTAGTAGCAATACCACACTTGCAATCCACAGTCACGCCGAATGCTACATTCGCATCCTTCGAACCTTGGTTGATAATGGTAAACTTCTCTAAAAGTCCCAAATTATTCTTCACGAACTCGTCGGTTACGCGATACCACTTCGTTACGCCTGCCTCTTGGGTGTATTCCACACCATTTTCCAGATTTTGGTAATTCAGACAAGCAGTAGGATCTACCAATGCAGAAATTCGCTTTGCTTTCACTTCGATCTCAGCACCAAAATCCAATGCTATCAAGTTCATCACATCTGCTTTCGAGCGGATAGAAGCCAAATCGCTCAAGTTCTTCACCTTGGTAGGAACCATGGTCAAAGACACATACGCTTTCTGCAATGGAGAAGCAGCCAACAAACTGTAATCCAACACTTTATTAATTGGTGTGCCCGCTGGAACTGGGCAAACGAATGAAATAGTATCTTTAGAGTTGCAATCCAGCAAGATAGAACCAAACACCAATACCATAGCATCAGTATGGTTGGTGAAAGCGAGTTGTACATGCTCTTTGTTCTTCTTGAGAGGAGCGATATCCAACTCATACCATTTGGTCATGAGTGCCTTTTGCTTGATAGAAGAGTTCCAATCAAATGCATAGCTATCTTCGCAAGAAGGAGCGAGGATAGCAGGAGTAGAAGGAGCAGATGGATCTACTGGCTTAGAGGTTTCCAACTTCACATGCTCCATCCAGAGAGTCAAGGACTCGTCTGTGGTCAAGCGGAAGTATGCTACATTACTCTTTACGCTCTCAATTTGCTTGTTAGGAACATTGATTTCCAACGCAGCACCTGCTTCCACGAGCAAGTTCTTCTCTTGTACATTGTTAGAAGTTACAGGAGTAGAGAATGCAATCTCTTGTTTGAGATTAACAGCCACGCCATTTGCATTTACAATATGGCATACAGTCTTGTATCCCTTAGGCGCTTTCAATGCTGCCAAATCCACCTTCAATACGGTCTCATCGTTGAGCACATACTCTTTGCCCACCTCCAATACTGGAGCAGCACTTGGATTGAAGAGCTCTACTGGAGGAGGCAACACCTCTTCTTCTGCTTTCAGGGTAACAGCTTGATCGGTAGTCAACTTGAGATATACATAATCTCTTGTCATTTGATCAAGGAAGAAGCGTCCGAGAGCTTCTTTCACCTCACTACCTGCTGCGATAGCCCAATCATAATCCAACAGGATTGCGCTGGCAGGGCAGTCCGCATAGAGGTCAAAATTCACATTCGCCTCAACAGCACCATTGTTCTCAACTACAAAGTTGAGCTTCTTGTCGCTGTTTTTCACTGCATTGAGGTCCAAATAGAACCATGTCTCGCCAGCCTCTACTGTTTCGCCAGCCCAGTTGAAGTCAACCGCTTTGGTACAAGCATCATCCACAATCTCAGCTGTCTCATACACATCAGCTGCAATAGCGATTTGCTTGTCAGAGGAAACTCGCAAATAGACATTGCTCAAACCATACTCCACCAACTGAATGAGAGATACATTAGTCAAATCTCCAAACAATTCTGACAAAGCGTCCTTAGCTTGACCTTCATCAATAGCAGAGAGATCGTAAGTGGTAGGCATAGTCCAAACCACATGTTTTTTACCCTCTATAGAATAAGTCTCTGTTGCATCATCACCTACATACTGCAACAAATCAATATCCTTAACTACCAATGAGATAGGGAATGGGAATTTGAGTACTGCACTACCAGACAACTCCACATTCGCTGTTTCATTAGCGAGGTTAGTTAAATAAAGAGCCACAGTAGGATCCTCGGCCTCTTTATTCAAGTTAGACAGCTTGATACAGTGCCAAGAAGTTTTGTTCGCTTCTTGGATGTATGTGCCATCCCAATCAAAGTCAATCGCATTCGCTTGACTTGAACCACTGCCATTTCCGACAGCCAACATAGTGGCGGTCATCAACAGAGCAACGGCGGATAGTAAAAATTTACGCATCACTTTGATTTTTTTGTTAGTTAATATTTATGTTTTTTAGTATTATCACTCTCTACGAGTTTTTAGGATATTCAAAAAGCGCGCAAAGATAGTGTTTTTTTTTTACTTATGCAAATCTTTTTAAGATTTACTTTCTTTTTTATTCCTTTTCAGCGTTTTTGACCAGTAATTGTGTAGGTCTCGTTACCGCGCACGATGTAGAGCATGCCATTCGCATCTAACACCAATTTTGCGACAGGCGTATCTGTGGTTAGTTTGTTGATATCGGTAGTAGGTCCAGAAGGTTTATTAACTACATTTAGTCTCACGCGTCCATTTCCATAGTGACCAAAATAGAGATAGAGTTTCTCGTTGTTTTCGCGTGCCAATTGCAGAAGGTCTGATGCAATGGTGTATGTATCATCGGGATCCATTTCAACGAAAGCTTCTGCTTCGTACTCCAAGTCATATACATCAACAACGCTTTGACATTCACCGCGAAGGATAGCAAAAGCAGTATAATATTCAGCTTGAAACCATTCGATGTTTACCTCGGCATTTTCATCTATTCGCTGTGGGTCGAGTTCATAGACATCGCCATCATGCGAACTAACGAATACCATATTAGGCAATAGTGGCAAACAGTCGTTGCAGGTTGAAGCAGGACCGTGGTTGTATGGTGTGCAGATAAAACGCGCCTCCTTACCTGGTTCTGCGGGTGAGATACGCACACGCACACCTATTTCGGGTGCTTCCGTGAAGCCATTTTGTTCTAATTTTTGATTAATCGCATCGGCAGTAATATCACGGGCCTGATTGCTATTGATTACATATTCCAGATAGAATCGATCGCTTGAAGTACTCTTGCATGTTTGCATAACCGTAAGAGTAATGCTGGCATCGGAATACAAGTAGGCAGTAAAACCATTAAGGAATAGAGAAGTGTTGGATGCATACCATGTTGTATCGGTAATAATTGTATCGAATTTGGTATGCTCGTCAAACATCAATCCATTTTTCTTTCTTTGTTCTTCGCAATCGCAATAGTATGAAGGATAGCCTTCCATGATTTGCTCTTGTTCGCAAGTCAATTGTGGTGCATGTTGTGGTGAGTCTGGCGTTTCTTGTGCCAATACAGGAGCAGCCAATAGGAGGGCTGCAAAAATGATGGTGTAAATTTTGTTCATAAAGTTATTTTTTATTGGTTGTTATTCTTGATTTTTGGGCTGCCGGGGGACCGGGGGCCGGGAGCCCGATTTTGGGCTGCCGGGGGCCGGGAGCCGGGAGCCCGATTTTGGGCTGCCGGGGACCGGGAGCCAAAGGGTTGGCTTATAACCGTTGTCCCAATACCGAGTATTTCTCTCCTGCACGCTCGATATAGAGTACGCCTTCGGGTGTCATACGCAGTTGTGTATGGGTAGCAGCGTTGTGCAGTTGGTCAGTAGCGGTGGGTGTGGTAGGTGGGTCTGGAGTAGCGGGTGGCTCGGGGGTGTATGTACCCAAGCGAAGGCGTCCGACGGTATTCTTCTTGTGACCAAATTGCAGGTAGAGGTCTTCGCCACTCTCGCGTACCTCGTTGAGCAACTCCATCGGGAGGCGATAGGTGTCGCCAGCCAGCACCTCTGCTTCCAGCACCGCAGCGGCAGTGCAACTGCCGCGAGATATACTGAGTGTGCAATTCACATCGCTATCCCAGTGCACACTAACGCCATTCGTGTCGGGCAGTTGGTCTGCGCTCAGCTGATAGACATCGTTGGGGTGCGAACTAACAAAGGTCATAGACATGAGTAGCGGAAGGATATCCGAGCAAGTGGAAGCAGGCCCTTGATCGTAGGCGCAGCACAAGAGGCGAGCGGTACCCTTGCCGACAGGAGAGATGCGGAAATATACCGTCATCTTGTCGCTATAGCTCAGCCCCACCTCTGCCAGTTTCTCGGTGACTTTATTCACCACCTTCTCGCCGTCCACATCGCGGGCTTGGTTCTGCTCGAAGGTGTAGGTGTAGGATGGTGAAAAGAGTGTACAAGCGCCATAGATATCCAATGTGACATCGCAATCCGAATACAGATAGGCGGTCATACCATTCTTGAGTTGTCCCAAGGTGCAGTCGTACCACTGGCTGGCTTTGAGGGTGATGTCCATTGGCAGTTTGAACGAAGACTTCTCTTCATAGCACTCGCAATAATACGATGGCACCCAGCCCGTTGCCTCTTGCAGTTCGCACAGAGGAGATGCTTTATCGGGTTGGTCTTGCAGCCCCATTTGCTCTTGGGCTACCACAGCGGTAGCCAAGAGCAATAGGGCGAATAGTATGCTACATCTCATTTGCACTGTTCTTTGAATAAATATACAAGCAATAATCGTTAACTATTGTACAATTGCTTTCGCTTGGTCTGTTTCGCCACGCACGAGGTACATACCCATTGGCAATGTGAATTGTGTTTCCTCTGTGATGAATTGACTGGCAATAAGTTGACCTGCGGTGTTGTATATATTTACTTGTTGTGGTACAACAGGAATAACGCCTAAACCATCCACCGTGTTGTAAACCAACATCCCGTGACCACTATTTATCGTAGGTGTAGAAGTAGGTGTCTCATTTGCATCGCCATTATCCATTGGCTCATAGGTCACATCACCTGTCATCAGTTCAATAGAGGCAATCCGCTGAGGCATAGGAGAAACGGTTGGTTTGTTCAGCAATACGAATCCTTGCGTTGCGTCTACTGGAGTCGGCTCACCAGATGTATTTGGTATAAACAGCTGATCATTTAGGTAATATTCACCCATATCACTTACATCCATGGATGCGAATGTGCTATTCGCGCGAATCTCCGCATAGCCAGGACTTACTTTCATAGCTGCTGTAATTGTATCGTGGTAGTTCTTTCCCTCAATAGTTTGAGGTCCTTTACCTACAAAGAGGATATACTTACCTGTCCAGTAGTCCCAATTGTTATTACCATTGCCATCACCTTTCTCACGGTATCCGTTGTACATGTATGGGAAATTGAGAGAATAAATTTCTCCTTTCTTCATCACCACGCTATACTCTGTTTCGCCATGTGTTACTTTCTCCATCGTTGTTGGTAGATATGCCCAATCGGTCACGAAGCGTGATTTCTCACTATCCCACTCCCAAGTTCCAGATGAGCGTTGCACATAGTAGTTAGCCTTATCCCAGTTAGAGCCTGTAAAGTGGGTTAATTTAATCTTACCACCCGCACCATTTGGTTTACCAATTTCTTGAGTCCAAGAATGGAGAATTCCGTCAAAGTTGTTAACAGACTCAGTATAGTCAATGGAGTAACAAAGCGCAAAGAAAAGGTCCATATTCGCATCGGCTTGCAAATCTATTGCATCCTGCCAACTGGTAGTTTTTGCCATCGCTGCTAAGTTATCCTCTTTGTATGTTTCCAGCACATACACTTCTGAGACATCAAATGGCGGTGCGAATAAGAACCATTCGTCAGCTTTCACACTCATCATCATATATTGCTCTTGCTGAATGGTGTAAGGCTCTTCATTGAGAATATCGCTATAGGTACCCCCATTAAGTTCTACATCCGCAGAAGGCAGACCATCAAATAAAGGAGTCTGGTAAGCACCCTCATCAATCAGCCCCTTTATATACTCATCTATTGCGCCATACAACAAATAGTTGGTTTGATAAACTACATTATTTTCTTCCTTGTCCGCAACTTCCGTGTTACCTCCAATCGCAATCGTTCCACCTGCTAACACATCAGGAACACACAATGCCCATGGAACATTCGCCACCTCTTTTTGGAGAGCTTTGTCGGTATATTGCACAGGAAGCATCAAGATAACGCTATCAGGTGCTTGTGTGCCTTGGTACGCATTCAAACTACTAATGCCATAGGTCCCGCCTTTGGCTGTATAATACTCTCCCAATGTAGCGGGATAAGTAGCGACATATTCTTCTTGTACTTCCTTATCATTAGGGAAGTTAATTACTGCTGTTTTGTATGGTTCTAACAGACTTTCCACAGCAACGGTATCCAATACCAAGCCATCACCATATTTATTAAGTGGTGAAGCTCCTTTGTTTTCGGACTCCGTACACCCAAAAGGTTCACAATAGTAGGTTCCACCATTGATAGTACTACTTGCAGGACACTTCAAAGCATACTTGTGATGGTAATACTTGCCGTGTTTAGTAAATTCTGTATCGGTCAACGGATCTATATAGAACGAGCCATCATTAAAATTCACTTCTCCACCCGATTGGTCAGTTCCCAATCCATACATAGTAGCTGTAATTCCCGATACCGTTTTCTCGTACTTACGGTAACCTACTGCAAAGGTACACAGATAGTTATTCGAACCTGAAGGACGAGAGTTCTTTAGATAGATTCGACCACCATTGAAATTCACTTTTCCATTCTCATCATACAAGTCAATACATGGAGCAGCAGTGGTGGTACGGATATCCAAGAAGCCATTGGTGCGTACATCGCCTGATGCATTATCTGCCATTGATGCGGGCCAGATATCATCAATCGACAAGGTCGTATATCGC
>JAGBZD010000026.1 GCA_017628395.1 Paludibacteraceae bacterium
CTCGATGGTTGGTGGAAAGAGGGTTATGTAGAGGGTGCTGGTTGGGCATTGACCGACAAGCGTACCTACGAGAACCAAGCTCACCAAGACCAATTGGATGCTGCTACTATCTACCAAATGCTGGAGAAAGAGATCATCCCATTGTACTACGCTAAGAACTCTAAGGGCTACTCTCCAGAGTGGATTCAAACGATCAAGAACTCTGTCACTAAGATCACCCCACGCTTCACTACCAAGCGTATGATGGACGACTACTTCGAGAAGTTCTACAACAAACTCGCTAAGCGTCACGCATTGCTCGGTGCAGATAACTACAAGATTGCTAAGGATATCGTAGCTTGGAAGCAAAACATCGTTGCTCACTGGGATAGCATTGAGGTTGTAAACTCTACTCTCAACGCTAAGAGCGCAGAACTCAATGTAGGTAACAAGTGCACTATCGCTGTAGAACTTGACACCAAGGGCTTGAACGACAAGGGTATCGGCGTAGAGTTGGTAGCCGTTCGTACTTCTACCCACAACAACGATAAGTTGTTCGAGGTGAAACCATTGGAGTTGGTACAAGCAAAGGGTTCACGCCTCTTCTTCGAGACCGAGTACCAATTGTCTTACGCTGGTGGTATGAAGTTCGGATTGCGTATGTATCCTAAGAACGACTTGCTGCCACACCGCATGGACTTCTGCTATGTTCGCTGGATCTAATTCAGTATATAGAACGCCCTTCGGGCTATAGTTTATAGGCGAAAGGCGAGAATATAAAAAACTGCTTCCTGAGGGGAGCAGTTTTTTTATCAATTGAATAGATTTGCAACCGAATTAGGGCTGAAACCTAAATTCTCTCTAACTTAGCGTAAGTGACAAGCAAGGTCTTTTTGCCCACTTGGTCGAAAAGAATATCAATCTTATCATTGTCGTTCTCACGATAGACCTCCAAAACCGTACCCGCACCAAAAACACGATGCAACACACGGTCGTCCTTCTGCCATTCCGAGCGAATGGTTTTCTTCTTGCTCTTCTCCTTCGCTCCCGTTGTAGGCGTAAGGTGAGCATGACCCGCAGACACCATTGGCATGGAAGGTGCCTTTGGCAAAGGACGAGAGGAAACAGCATCTTTATTCAGCACAAATTGTTGGTCGATGTCCTTCAAGAAACGAGATGGCGTCGTGAAAGTCACCTGCCCATTGCGGAAACGCTGCTTAGCGTTCAGCAGGAAACAACGCTCCATACTACGCGTAATAGCCACATACAACAAACGACGCTCCTCCTCAATCTCACGAGCCGACTGACAAAAAGCCGAAGGAAAAAGATTCTCCTCCATTCCCACGATGAAATTAGCGCGGAACTCCAATCCCTTTGCAGCATGAATAGTGAGCAGCGTGACACGCTCCTGCTTGTCGTCTAAATGCTCATCCTGATCGGTCAATAAACTAACCTCCGCCAAGAAATCCGCAATAGGCGTGAAGTCTATTCCCTCTTGCTTGCGACGCTCACAGAACTCGTGAATACCACTCAACATCTCCTCTAAGTTCTCATAGCGCGCCACTCCCTCGGGAGTAGTGTCGCTCTTGGCTTCGCGCAAAATACCCGTCTGCATCATCAGGTCTTGCGTAAAAACAAATGCGTCCTTCGTAGGCATCTCCTCTGCAAAACGCTCAATCATCTGCGCAAACTCCATCACCTTCTTTTGGGTAGCCGCCGACAAGTCATCCGTCATCCTATCTGGTGCTATCGCCACTTGCATGAGCGAACACTTGTTGCGTTGTGCCGCCTCATAAAGACGCGACACCGTAGTGTCACCAATACCACGAGTGGGATAGTTCACCACACGCAAAAACGCCTCATTATCGTCCCTATTCGACACCAAACGCAAGTATGCCAACGCGTCCTTAATCTCCTTGCGCTGATAGAAACTGGTGCCACCATAAATACGGTATGGGATACCCAACTGCCGCAACTCGTCCTCAATCACACGCGACTGCGCGTTCGTGCGATACATCACCGCTACATCGTCGTACGAATATGTGCTCGGAGCTAACGAGCGGATATGCTTAGCCACTGCTTTTGCCTCATCGCGGTCGGTCATATAAGTAGCAAGCGAAATGCGCTCACCAATATTCAATTCGGAGAATACCTCCTTGCGTATCTGCCCCTTGTTGTGGCGAATGAGCGAGTTGGCGGCATTCACAATAGTCTGTGTGGAACGGTAGTTTTGCTCCAACTTAAAGAGTTGGGCTGTAGGATAGTCCTTCTGGAAATTCAAGATATTGCTAATATCTGCTCCGCGAAACGAATAAATAGACTGCGCATCATCTCCCACCACACATATATGCTGGTAGCGCTCAGCCAATCGCTTGATAATCATATACTGCGCACGGTTGGTGTCCTGATACTCATCCACCAAGATGTATTGAAACAACTCCTGATACTTCTCCGCTACCTCTGGGAACTTCTGCAACAATGCATTCGTATTCACCAGTATATCATCAAAATCCATTGCATTTGCAGCCTTCAGTCGGCGATTGTACTCCGCATAAATACGCGCCATCTCCGTCATCTTCTCAAAGCGGTCGCGCATCAAATACTCGCGGTCAGCAGCATACATATTAGGCGACTGCAAGTTGTTCTTAGCCATAGATATACGACCATGCACTACATTGGGCTTATACACCTTATCATCCAACTGGAAGTCTTTGACAATATGCTTTACCACCGAGCGAGAGTCTGTGGTGTCATAAATCGTATAATCGCGGGTATAGCCCAACAACTGCGCCTCCTGACGGAGCAGACGCGCAAAAATGGCATGGAAAGTACCCATCCATAAATAACGCGCATAGTCCTCACCTACTAATTGGCAAATGCGACTCTTCATCTCGCGCGCAGCCTTGTTCGTAAAAGTGAGTGCTAAAATATGCCCTGCAGGTATCCCCTGCTCCAGCAAATGAGCAATCTTATAGGTCAAAACGCGAGTCTTTCCCGAACCTGCACCAGCAATCACCAGTTGAGGTCCGTCGTTATACATTACAGCAGCAAGTTGTGAGGAATTAAGAGCGGATGATTTCATAATTTTGTGCTTTTTACTTGATATTACCAATGAAAATAGAGCGCAAAGTTACAAAAAAAAATACAAATATCAAAATAATCATGCAAAGTTATTGTAATTTGCAAGTTTTTTTGTACCTTTGCAGCGAAAAGTTATTTGCAGACAATGCTACCTACTGATTTCATAGAAAACCTGCACGAGCAATTATCTCCCAATGAGGTGCAAGCGTTGTGTCAAGCGTTGGAAACGACGCCTGTGACTTCTATTCGCCTGAATGACAAGATAGACTACCTCACTTTTGAGTGCGACACGGATGAAGTGCCATGGCACGAAGATGGTTACTACCTAAGCGAAAGACCACCCTTTACCCTTGACCCCCTCTTTCATGCAGGTTGTTACTATGTACAAGAAGCCAGCAGTATGTTCGTAGAACATGTGCTTCAGCAATACCTTCCCCGCGAAAGCGTGGTGCTTGACCTATGTGCTGCACCCGGTGGCAAATCGACACTGATTAGCCAGTATTTGGGCGATGAAGGACTATTAGTGAGCAACGAGGTGGTGCGTCAGCGCGTATTTATTCTTTCGGAGAACATACAAAAATGGGGCAACGGAAACACGGTTGTCACCCATAACCAAGCTGCCGACTTTGGCGTTCGCTTGCCCAATGTGTTCGACTGTGTGCTGGTGGATGCCCCCTGCTCGGGCGAAGGAATGTTCCGCAAGGACGACGGCGCTATTACCGAATGGAGTAATGAAAATGTGAACGCGTGCGCCAATAGGCAACGCAACATACTCCGCGATGTGTGGGATGCGCTCCGCCCTGGAGGACTGCTCATCTATTCCACCTGCACTTTCAATCATAACGAGAACGAGGATAATGTGCAATGGGTGGCAGAAGAACTGGGAGCAGATATACTACCTATTGACATACACCCTTCATGGGGAATCGTGGAGGGTACCCCGGGCTACCATTTCTATCCACACAAGACCAAAGGTGAGGGTTTCTATATCTGCGCCCTGCGCAAGCATGCCGATGACCCACGACCGCTATCGAAACGACTACCTAAACATAAGCCACAGCCCACACAAACAGTGGAACAGCAAGAGGTGATGAAGAAATGGCTATTGCACCCAGAGCAATGGACCATGAGGCAACAAGACCGATTCGTAGTGGCATACCCGACCAAATACAAAGACCTCATTGATATCCTGAGCAAACAATTCATTTGTATCAGTACTGGCTTTGGTTTATGCGAACTACGAGGCAAAGCAGCCGTACCACAGCATGCATTGGCAATGGCTAAAGCCTTCCGAAAGAGTGCCTTCAAGAGTGTTGAACTATCGTTGGAACAAGCACTCAGTTACCTGCGAAACGAAGCACTGGTGCTGCCTGACATGCCAATGGAGGTGCTACTAATGACCTACCAACAAGTGCCGTTGGGCTTTGTGAAGAATGTGGGTAATCACTGCAATAACCTTTACCCCAAAGAGTGGCGAATACGCAAACTATGAGAAGACTACTTACACTGGTATGCCTCTGCTTAACGCTAACAGTGAGTGCGCAGCAATGGTATTTTTGGATTGATGCGTATCAACCTGCACAACGCGATATGCTGCACAATAGTCGGCAAGTCATGTTGGTGAATAACACCCTTGTTCAGCCAAACGACTTTGGACACTCTATCCTCATGGACGGACATTCCGTTGGCAACGAGAAAGTGGACCTCGCAAATGCGGCACTCCACTGCCTATTCACCGCGACGCAGACCTTAGAAAGCCATATGGAGTATGACCGTGTGGAACTCATAGACAAATCGCAAAACACCTCTACCAACTACTACGCTCGAAAGCCATTGTCTGCCCAACAAATGCACACCATCTGCACGCAATATGCCGTAGATGCGGTGGTAGTCCTCAATCAATTGGTGCTCTATGACATCATAGAGAGTTTTCCGACAGAAGGGTCCTATTATGCTTATCTGCAGGCTTATGCCCAATCGCATTGGACGGTGTATCATTCCGCTACGAAGCGCACTTCCTCGTTTGCGTATGCTGATACACTGCTTTGGGAAAGTCAACTCGCCAGCACGCGCAATAATGCGCTTGCGCAACTGCCATCACGCCAAGACGCTCTCTTGTACTTGGCAAGCGAAGTAGGAAGCGCTATAGCAGAAGAACTCACACCGCAATGGGTGTCAGTTCGCCGATACCTCTACGAGAATACGCATCCTCAACTGCAAGCGGGTTTGAAAGCCTTTCGCTACCAACAGTGGCAAGAGGCCATTGGCTGTTGGCAAGAGGTACTGAGGGGAGAAGGTGATGAGGTGATAAGGCGAGAGGTCAAAGGAAAGGAATATAAAAAAGCCGCAGCGTGTGCTGCGGCGAATATTGCTATTGCTTACGAGATGCTTGGCGATTATGCTTTGGCTTGCGATTACGCCCAGCGTGCCATCCGCCTTTTCGGCGCTTGGAAGACGGCTTACGGTCGTCAGCAGCAAGTGAACATACGCTACTATCTGGCGCAGCTCCAAGCTCGGCAGGCAGGGGAACGCGCTCTATAACCTTCTGCAAGAATCGCTCAATCTTATTAAAGAATCGTTTATCTTCGGGACTCACCAAGGTGATGGCCTCGCCTTTGTTTTCCGCACGCGCTGTACGACCAATGCGGTGTACATAGTCTTCCGCGTCGCGAGGTACATCGTAGTTGATTACCAAAGGCACATCGTCCACATCAATGCCTCGTGACACGATATCTGTAGCCACCAGCACATCCACCTTGCCATTGCGGAAGTCTAACATCACTTCATCGCGTTCTTTCTGTTCGAGGTCAGAGTGCATCGCACGGGCATCTATGTGGATGGCACGCAGTGCGCGTGTGAGGTCCTTTACTCGTTGTTTCTTTCCGACAAATACTATGACTTTCTTAAGGTTGCAATTTTTGAGCAGCAACTTTAGGAAGTCATTTTTCTGTGCCTCGTAGATATCAATTGCCTGTTGTCGAATCGTCTCAGGTGGACGCGAGATGGCTATCTGCACCTCCACGGGGTTGTGCATGATGGCCTTCGCCATTTTGCGGATATTCGCTGGCATGGTGGCAGAGAACATGATGGTCTGTCGCTCTTTGGGCAGCTTATTGACGATGGTCATAATATCATCATAGAAGCCCATGTCGAGCATACGGTCTGCCTCGTCGAGGATAAAGTATTTCACGCCCGAGAAGTCGATGTCGTAGATATTCATTTGGCTGAGCAGTCGCCCTGGTGTAGCGATGACTATATCTGCCCCCTTCTGCAAGCCAGTTACTTGTGTACCCCACGCTCCGCTGTCATTGCCACCGTAGATTGCCACGGAAGAGAATGGGACATAGAAACCGAACCCCTCCATTTGTTGGTCGATTTGTTGAGCTAATTCTCGTGTAGGTGCCATGATGATGGCATTGAGTTTGTTGGGGTCGTGATTGTCGTATTCCAAGTTGGTGAGCAGGGGTAGGATATATGCAGCCGTTTTTCCTGTGCCCGTTTGTGCACAAGAAATCACATCATGTCCATCCAGTATGACAGGTATGGTCTGCTCTTGCACGGGTGTGCAAGTATCAAAGTGCATATCCCATAGGGCATCCAACACCTGATCCGATAATGCTAATTCGTCGAAGTACATATTAAACCAGTTCCGTTTTTCAGTTTTCGAAAAGTGGTGCAAAGGTACTGAAAAATTTGGAGATATGCAAGTGATGTTTTGTGAAATAATGATTTATTGGTGCGATTTGTATTAAAACTCAATTCTTCCTTTTTTGAGAATAATGCTGCAAAAATCTTCGGTATTGTGGTGTTTTTGTGCCGAAGATTGTGCCGAATCATTCGATAAATTATAATAGATTTACTCTATCTAAAAGGAAATCTTCGATATTGATGTATTGCACTCCGTTGTTGTCAGTCCATGGTAGAATATCGTCGCGCACAACAACAATTTTAGTATATGAATCATCTATGCGAGTGAGCGAATTGATTTCTTGTTGTCGTTTTTCTTCATCTGCAATTGTTAATGCAGATTGAATATAATATCGCATATTGGTTTTATTCACAACGAAATCAACCTCTAGTTGTGAGCGCAGTTTCTTGCCTTCCGCATTAGTATGGTTATATTCTACGACTCCCACATCCACGCTAAATCCTCTGGAGATGAGTTCATTGTATAGGATATTCTCCATAATGTGGTTTTCCTCTTGCTGACGGAAATTGAGCAGGGCGTTTCTCAATCCATTATCTGCAAAATAATACTTGAGAGGAGTATCTATATACGAGCGTCCTTTAATGTTATAGCGATGTGATTTTCTCAATATATATGCATCAATAAAGAAGTCAAGATAGGATGAGATAGTTTCGTTTTTGATGTTTACGCCTTTTACTGATTGAAAGGTATTGGCTATTCTTGTTGGATTAGTAAGTGATCCCACTGATGAAGACACCACATTGAGGAGTTCGTCTAAGACTTCTGTTTTTGTGCGTAGGTTATTACGGTCTATCACATCTTTGAGGTATGTGAGACGGAATAGGTCCTGCAAATATTTGGCTTTTTCTTCGTGTGAGTTTTTGTGTAGCACGAAAGGCATGCCTCCATAGGTCATAAACTCGCGCCACGCATATCGTTTTTCATTGGGATATGCCTCATAAAACTCTTCGTAAGTAAGTGGTGTGATATGTATCTCTTCTCCTCTATCACGGAAAGTGGTAGCAACCTCCGATGAGAGCATTTTTGAGTTGCTTCCAGTGACATAGACATCTACATTTGGAATACTTTTTAGTCCGAGTAGTACATCCACGAAAGAGATTTTAGCCCCAGTCTCTTTGGGTAAATATGGATTGTCAATGGTTTCTACCATTTGTATCTCATCAAGCATGATGTAATATTCGGTGTTAGTATCCTGTACCGCTTGTCTGAGGTGAGCACTCAGTTCGAGTGGATTGCGCAAACGAATAGCAATATCGTTGTCAAGTTCGATAGCGATGATTTGCTCTGGCTTGATCCCCTCTTGCAGAAGGTATTCTCGGTATAGGACATTAAGCAGGTAAGACTTACCGCAGCGTCTTATTCCTGTGATAATTTTTATCTGTCCGTTTTTTCGACTATTGACGAGTCTTTGTAGGTGTCTTTTTCGCTCGATTTTCATACTTTATAGGGTATTTTTGCGGTTATCCGCATTTTTACCCTGCAAAGGTAATGCTTTTTTGTGATATAGACAAATGTTTTTATGAAAAAATGTGCAGTATGCAGAAAAATATGCAGAAGTTGCATGCGCGGTTCATAATAAAAAATGTGCCAGAACTCCCTGAGATTCCTGACACGGTAGTGGTTAGTTTGAATGATCTGGACGATTATGCGTTTTCGAGATTGACGCTCAATGCCATTGAGAAACTACTCATCCAGCATCACTCATAGTTTATACTAATAAGACTATGTGATTAAAACTGAAAGAGGTTTACACTATTCATAGAAAGGTTTCTTAAGAATCGAAACTTTTTGATATGTTTCCTAAAAAGGTTGTTAAGTATCCTTGATAGGTTGTTGTTTGTCGATTCTGGTGCAAAGGTACTGAAAAATTTGGAGATATGCAAGTGATGTTTTGTGAAATGATGATTTATTGGTGCGATTTGTATTAAAACTCAATTCTTGTATTGGACATTTTATTTCCTCTTCATCAATTGCAGATTTTGAAGTGGATGGTCTAACTTTTGAGATCGGTGGCAAGAACAAAACAAGAAAGCAGATTGCCACATTACCTGCAGACAAGGGATATGTAGTGAAAGATGACACAGAGTATGTGTATCAAAATTCTATTCCTTTGTGGATGTTTGGTTTTGTGTATTAGCATATCCTTCCACTTTCCCCGCATGCACCGCACAATTCGTGGCGGATATAGAGCCCCCATGTAATAGATGTATGCAAAACAAAAGATTGTCCAAATTGACAATCTTTTGTAAACTCTTTATTGATATGTGATATTTAATATTAATCCTTGATACGCTCAAACATATATATCACTCGATAATAATCAGCGCCTCCTAATGTCTCATTAGCATAATTTACAAGGTTCAACTTTGAAGGGGTTAAAGTTTCTATTTCATAATAATTACACATTTCACCGTAGTCATAATCCAATAAATATAATTTGTTATTTTTAACAACATAATCATATCGTTCACCCTCCATTGACACCTTGCCATTGTCATAAAACATCCAAAATAGGGAGCCGTCACCCCAATCTGGCTCACCAGCATCAGCTAAATCTCCATTAACATATACCTTATAATATATCATCTTCCATTCACCTACAATAGACACTTCACCTATATCTGGAGTATCTGGAGTTGGAGTACAACCCGTTAAACATAATGATACCATTGCTACCAGCAACATTATCATAAAACTTTTAATCTTTTTCATTTTCTTTAATTTATTTAGTATGAATATCAAAAAGAGTTTTTTATTCTTTGTAATATGTATAGCAATCAAGATCATTATCCATAATGACGAAATAATCTTTTGTTATAGAAGTGATTAAATATATTTTAGTACTTCCCGTTCTCTTGCTGAGAGTTAATGTACCTGATTGTTTGTTGTATGAATAATCTCCATGTTCCTCTCTATCCGAATAACTATCATATGTTAGGTTAAGAGTCCATGTGTATGTCCCATTAGACTTGAATGTATAGGTATCTATACCATTATGATAATGATTACTACACGACCAAGTTCCTACCAATGAATTACTTGATACATTTTCATTTTCACAAGAAATGAGCAACATACTCATTAATAGTACCAATCCTAATGGTAATTTCATCAAAGTTTTTGTTTTCATATTGTTATTAAATTTTAATAAATTTACACACAAAAAGCGCAGACCTCGAGTTGCTTACTTACAAACCGAGGTCTTAGCATTACCTTAATAGTCAAATAAACAACAGGAAACCTACGCTGGTATGAAAACACACCACACCCTATACAAGTGCAGCATGGATACAATCATACCCATAGGCATTTACTGTTACTTTGATTTTGACTATTAATCTGAAAGTTGCTAAGTTTCGGTTTGTCAAACGCAAAGCGTCAATAAACGCTATTCAATATGTCAGAAACCTACCCAAAGAAAGACCCTTTGCGAAACGCTTTTCGCAGGACATATTTCCCTCCAGCGTAGGATTCGGTGGCAAAGGTACAAATTTATTTTGAATTGAGCAAGACTTTTGCGACTTTTTAGTAACTTTCTCAGGAAATGAGTCAACTTTTTTAGGAAGGAAGACAACTTTTTTAGGATAGTTGGCAACTTTTTTAGAAAAGCAATCTTAACAAAACGCACTTTTTGTAGTTGTGAAGTAGAGTCGGAGTTCCTTCGGTGTTCTCTCGGAGTTCTCTCGGTCGGCGGTCGGCAGAATAGGGGAAGGTACAATGGAATGAAATCTTAAGAAATGGTATAAATTATAGGTAATAAGTTATAAAAAAAAAGGGAACTATATACGAGTTGACACTGATTTTATTTTTACGACAATTAAAGTCAATTTGGATGTCAATTATCGTCAATTCAAGGATAAGTTTTGTTTTTGCTCTAATGAAATGCAGCTTTGACGCATTTGGAGAGCAAAACAAAATTGATAATGACAGCAAGTGTCAACAGGTATATAAATCCCCCAAAAAATGTCACATAAACCCAAAAATGGATTCACAAAGGATACACAACAAAAAACAGCTACCCAATCGGTAGCTGCTGATAGGATAGATGGGGTAGGGAGATTATTTTTCCCAGCCGTCAAACACTTCTAGACCATAGACATTATCCTCATTGGCATCATGGAGTGGAGACCAAAGTTGTGCGAAGAATGGGTTCTTCTTAGCCACTTTATCCCATTGCCATGGACGAGCGTTTGGCTGGTCTTTATATGGATAAGGCATGCACTCCTCACACCAATGACCACCTAATAGCACCACGCGTGGAGTAGCAGTAAAACGATGCCCCTCAGCGCACTCCCACTCCAACGGAGTGTCCCAGATGGAAGATCGCTTCGCTTGAAGATCGCTGTCGCTTGAAGATTGCTTCGCTTGAAGTTCGGCTTCGCCTTGAAGTGAATCCGCATAGCCGAGGCATTTGCCGCCACGGAAAGCGGCTGCCTTCTGCATATCCTCAAGCGTGAAGAGTTCTTTCGCTTTGTTCTCGTCGTAGCCGTGGTCAAGCAAGACATACTCCTCGCTATTGTGCGAGAGGTCGGTATGCTGCCAATCGGGAATAGCCTTATACGCCTCCAATGTGCCATAGTAAGCGCTAATGCGCTCGGTCTTATTATGCTTGATCCACCATTGCGTGCCATGCTCCTTGGACATAGCCATCGCATACATAGCCAGTTTCACGCAGCGAGGGAAGAGTTTGGCAATCTTAGTCTTTGCTGCAAAGCGGATACCCGCAGGTACAGTAGGCGACTGAGCCATCTTCTTGAAATAATCCTTCACAGGCATGTTCTCACGGAAGTGGAGATAATTCTCCAGACGGTCGCCATCGATATACCACATGCCGTGGAAATTGCGGGTAGTGAACCAATTGGCATTGAAAATCTTCTCAGGGCGTGGGCAGCCAATAGCATCCAAGAGGAGGCACTCGAACTCGTAGTTGGAGATACGATACTCTTGACCCGAACCGATATTATAGTAGTTCTTCCAGAACTCCTCTGGTACCTCATCGCGGCAGACACGCTCCAGTAGTCGTCCGCTATCTTCTACCGTAGCCCACTCCAGCACACCGCGGATAGGCACATGGAACATGATTGGGTCGTAGTTCTTCAAGATAGCAGGGTAGAGAATACCCGATTGGCGGAGTGCCACCCATTGCTTGATAGGTGAATTGGTGATGATACGCTCTGCCTGCGCTTTGGTCAGACCATAGTGGTCATACGCCGACACGCAGATAGGGTCGCCAGCGCGTCCCCAGTGCAATGGTTCGCGGCGGTCGCCCATCTGAGCGACACTACCGATATACACCACTTTAGGTTGCTTGTCCTCTGGTTGAGCAAGAACAGCATCGCGGATATTAGTCGCCGCAGAGATATTGGTGCGGAGAGTAGCCTTTGGACGGTAGTCCGCCTGTGGCGAAACCATACCACCCACATGGAGAACGATATCAGCGCCTGTGACACCACGGAGAATATTATCGTAGTTGGTGAGATCGCCCCAAATAATTTCTACTTTGTCGGCGAGTGGCGCGAGTTTGTCCTTGTTCTTCTTGCTTGGGCGCGCGAGTATGCGCAAAAGGTATTTCTCTGGATAACGCAGGATTTCTGTCATACCTGCGAAGCCCATAGTGCCTGTGGCACCAGTAAGGAAGACTGTTTTTTTCATTTACTATTTGACTATTTACGATATACTATTTATTCTTTTTTTCCTGCGACCAATTGTTGCCACTTTTCTTTGGCGAACTGCAGGGTGTTGTTGATGAGGAACATTCCCCAGTGTTCGTTCTCCTCTGCGGCAGAGTCTTCGAGGTATTGCTCGGTGGCTTCAGCAGCACTATCAGAAATGATGAGCAGTTGGTCGCCAACCGCTAATTCGCTCATACCCGTTGGCACAAAGAAGTCTTCGCCACGACGCACCATAATTACAAGGGATTGCATGTCGAACTTAATGTCTTTGAGCGTGTTACCATTAGCAAGCATGTCTGCTGTCACTTCCATCTCGGTGGCTACGGACTCTACCTCCTCTGGCAAGTCAATGTCGAAATGCAAGAGTTTCTTTTGCTCTTGTGGAGGAGTGGTTAGGCGTAGTTTTCTTGCCATAGCCGAGAGCGAAGTACCCTGCACAATCAGCGAGAGAAGTGTGCACAAGAAGACTACATTAAAAATAAGGTTCGCATGAGGCACCTCGTGCGCCTTGCACATAATAGCAAAAATAATAGGTACGGCACCTTTAAGTCCCACCCAACTGAGCATGAGTTTGTCGTTGGTGCGGTATTGCTTGAAAGGTATCATACAGAGAAAAACTGCCAATGGACGCGAAATAAACATCATTACAATACTAATAATGACTCCCGCAAGAATCACTTCCAACTGAAAGAGTTCGTGCGGACGCACCATAAGACCCAAAACGAGGAAAACGACCAACTGGCTGAGCCATGTGAGTCCGTCGAAGAAACTGCGTGTTTGGCGCTTGCGGGTGAACTTGCTATTACCAATCACCAAACCGCCAATATACACAGCAAGGTAGGTGTTACCTTTCAGATAGTAGGTGGCAGAGAAGATGAAGATACACGCCGTGAGTACCATAATAGGGTAAAGCGATTCGTTGCTGAGTTTGGATTTGCGCATAAGACTAACGATACCCTTACCAAAAAGGAATCCCATCACTGCACCCATAACCAATTGAACGACAATATCTTGTACTACAGTGAGTGCAGTGACATCGCCTTGGGTAGCTGTGACGACACCAATCAGCGTGGTGGTAAGCACATACGCCATAGGGTCGTTGGCACCCGATTCCAACTCCAGCAATGGACGAAGGTTATGCTTCAATCCAATACCGTTCGTGCGAAGAATAGAGAATACGGAGGCAGAGTCGGTGGACGACATCGTGGAAGCCATCAGCATGGCACCCGCCAATGTCACAGAAGCAATAGCGTTGAACCAACCAAAGACCACATAGATAATGCCACCCGTTATAAGCATGGTAAGCAGTACGCCAATAGTAGCCAAGGTTAAACCCGGAGTAATGACAGGTCGGATGTCCGATAGCTTGGTGTCCAATCCGCCCGAGAAAAGAATAATACACAATGCTATGGTACCAATGGCTTGGGCAGAATCGACATCGAACATATATCCGACACCATCTTCGTTGATGAGACGACCAATGCCATCTGGACCAAAAAGCATACCCACCGCCAAAAACAACAACAGAGCAGGTACCCCAAACTTATAGCCGATTTTATCGGTAAAAATGCTCGCAAAAAAGAGCAATGAGAGTACGAGGAGAATGAGTTCGACTTGCATATTTTTTAGTTTAGAGAACGCGCCTTAGGCGTTACAGTTTAGAGTTTAAAGGCGAGGATTACTCTACGCCAAGGATTTGCTTGATGGCTTCTTGCCAATAATCGAGTTCGTGGTAGCCTTGCGCTACGCGTGGACCGCCTTCCATGGGGCAGAAAACCACCGTAGGATAGCTGCGAACACCAAACAATGCTGCCACCTCAGGCTCTTTTTCTGCATCAAGGGTATAGACATATAACTTGCCCTCGTATTGTTTGGCTACTTGCTCCAAAATGGGGTGCAACTTCTTGCACCAACCACACCAAGTGGTGGAGAAATCTATCAAACAAGGTTTGTCGCCAATATATTTCCACGCAGGTTGCTGACCCGAAGCGAGGTCGTAGTAGCAAACTTTCTTCTTGAAATCAGCGGTGGACAGATAAGTTAGCCCTTCTGCCATAGTAGAAAGGGCAAAAAATGCCAATAAAATGGTAAAAATAACTCTTTTTTGCATATTTCTTCTAATTTAGGGTGCAAAATTACAAAAAAAATCGTAACTTTGCAAACTTTATTGATAATTTTGAGTTATTGAATTATGAAAATATCGTTCGATCCTTTCGGTCAAGATAAGAATTTTGAATTATCTTCGCTATTACAAGACATACCAAATGGGCAATTATTCGTGCTGACGGATAGCCATACATCGGAGTGTTGTCTGCCCATTTTAGCCGATTCCATCGGCGAAATACCCTATCATTTACTCACAATTGCGGCAGGCGAACAGAGCAAGAACTTGGCATCGGTGCAACTCGTTTGGGATTTTCTGCTCAAACATCATGCCACGCGTGATACCGTGCTAATTAATTTGGGAGGGGGAATGATTACGGATTTAGGTGGTTTTGCTGCGGCGACCTATATGCGCGGCATCCGATTTGTGAATATACCAACCACTTTGCTCGCCATGGTAGATGCTTCTTCGGGTGGAAAGACGGGCGTTGATTACCAAGGGATAAAGAATGCAATAGGCACTTTTACCCAACCTTTGGCAACGCTTCTTTATCCCGCATACTTGCACACACTGCCCTCCGCAGAATTGTTGAGCGGGTACGCCGAAATGCTGAAACACGGATTGATAGCCGACGCCAACCATTGGCACGACCTGCTGGCTTGGGACCCTCAGCAACAAGACATCACAACGCTCGCACCACTCATAACAGACAGTTTGGCAATCAAAAAACGGATTACCCTTGCTGACCCGCATGAGACTGGCATACGCAAGGTATTGAATTTCGGGCATACTATTGGACATGCCATAGAAGCTGCATACATACAGCAGGGATTACAACCATATCATGGCTATTGCGTACTATGGGGTATGGTAGGAGAGGTGTATTTGAGTGTGGTGCATGCAGGTTGCCCACGCGAAATTCTCACTCAACTCACCCACCTCATGCTTGAATACTACGGAAAACCACAATGCAATTGCCGTCAACGCGAACAACTGATAGAATACATGCTGCACGATAAGAAAAATAAAGCTACTACCGCTCTGCAGCCAAACATTAACTTCACCTTGCTCAAACAAATAGGACAACCTATCATAGACCAACAACTACCTCTGTCGGCTATTCACGAAGCTTTGGAGTATTTATTCAGTTTGTAAGGCGCAAAAAATAGGTTTTTATTTGCATATGTAAAAAAAATATAGTACCTTTGCGGGTAGTTTTCATACTTAGGATACAATTGGTAATAAGCGAAAGGAGAAAACATGCAAAATTTAGTCACCATCTATTGCAAGAACAACAAGCAGTTTGTTCAAATTCCTTGTGGCACATCACTTCACGACCTGTATCATCAATTGGCATTGGATTTGCCTTATCCCGTGATTGCAGCGCGCGTGAACTACAAAGTGCAAAACCTCAACTTTCTCATTTATAAGCCCAAAGACATTGAGTTTATAGATGCCACCAGCGACAGCGGCAGGCGGTGCTATATTCGCACGCTGAGTATGGTGGTGGCATGTGCTGTTCGTGAATTGTGGCCAACTTGCGATTTGCGCATCGAACACCCTATCAGCAAAGGGTTTTACTGCACCATTCGCGAATCACGCGATGAAGCAAAACGCATTACCCCTGCTATTGTAGAGCAACTAAAAAGCCGTATGCAGGCTATTGTTGCAGAAGACCGACCTATTGTCACCGAAGAGAGGCAGACAAAAGAAGTAATCCGTCTGTTTGGCGAACGCAAAGAGGGCGAAACAACCCTGTTTGAGACATTGGGCAACCCCTATTGTCGCTACTATCGAATGGGCGATTATATCGACTATTATACAGGCGCACTCATGCCATCAACGGGATATATCAACCTCTTTGACATAGAGATGTATCAGGATAACATCCTGCTGCGTATCCCCTCGCGCAAAAACCCTAACGAACTGGCAGAGCGTAGCGTGCAGGATAAACGCTTTGGAATATTCAAAGAGTTTGTGGGGTGGAACAAACTGCTACACATTAGCAATGTGGGTGAGTTCAACAAAGCATGTAAGAACCAAAAGAGTTTTGAGATGATCAAGCTCTCGGAGGCATTGCACGAAAAGAAAGTGGCGCAGATAGCCGACCAAATAGCCCATCGCGAAGGAGGAGTGCCAAGGTTTGTGTTAATCTCTGGTCCCAGTTCGTCGGGAAAGACAACTTTCTCTAAGCGTTTGACTATTCAGCTGATGGTGAATGGCATACGACCAGTAGTAATCTCAATGGACAATTACTTTGTTAACCGCGAAGATACCCCAAGAGACGAGAATGGCGAGTGGGACTTCGAACACTTGCATACGCTGGATTTACCACTTTTCCGCCAGCAAGTAGCAGACCTGCTTGACGGGAAAACCGTTTCGCTGCCGTTCTACAATTTCGAAACAGGTAAGCGCGAGTTCCGAGGCGAAACACTCCGATTGGAGAAAGACACGGTGGTGATACTGGAGGGATTGCATGCCCTCAATCCCGAACTGATGCCGAATATTCCTCGTGAGGTGATGTTCAAGATTTTTGTGAGTTCACTGACCACTGTTAATCTGGATAATCACAACTGGATTCCTACGAGTGATGTACGCCTGATTCGTCGCATAGTTCGCGATTATCGCTATCGCGGTTATTCCGCGCGCGAGACGATTGCCCGTTTGAATAGTGTACAGCGTGGCGAAGATCGATGGATAGCACCATTCCAAGAGGAAGCCGATGTGATGTTTAACTCTGCATTATTGTTCGAATTAGCCGTGTTGAAGCGCCATGCCGAACCTATCTTGGACGAGGTACCCAAATACTGCGATGAATATACCACTGCGCACCGACTAAAAAAATACCTCAGCTACTTTGAGTCTATACCCGAACGCGAGATTCCACCTACATCATTCTTGCGTGAGTTCGTGGGAGGTAGTTCGTTTAGGTATTAAATACCGTCATAGCGTGGCGTAAAAAATAGAGAAGATGAAGAAAAGATTATTGATACTTGGTATAATGTGTGGGCTAATGCTCACGACAAGGGCAGAGCAAGTGGTTGCAGCTCGTGCAGATAGTGTAAATCATTTGGATACGCTCGTTGTGATGGATAGCGTAGAGACAACAATGAAACTTATCATAGATGACATGGCTCGCGTAACAGTTCATCAAGATTCTGCTATCACACAACTCATGCTTGATAAGCGTTTGGGGTATGTGCGAGGCGAACAAATTAAAGAGGGTTTCCGTGTACAAATCTATGCATCCAACCGCCAACAATTAGCCAAAAAAGAAGCTTCTGAATTGCAACTGCGCATTGAGGCATTGATTGATGTGCCCGTCTATACCATATCCGAACCTCCTTTCTGGAAAGTGAGAATAGGAAACTTTGAAACGCGAGATAGTGCTAACGAATATAAAAATACATTCCTGCAACTCTTTCCCGAATTGACAGGAAGTACATATGTTGTTCCTGATAAAATCATTATAATACGATGACCTCTTTTGTTCCTAACGAATCTACCACAGATACGATAGCCAAACATATAGTAGAACTACTTCAACAAATGGGCGAAGACCCACAACGAGAAGGGCTACTGCGCACTCCCGAACGCGTGGGGAAAGCGATGCAATTTCTTACACAAGGCTACCAACAAGATCCCAAAGCTATTTTGCAATCGGCATTATTTGAGGAGGACTATCGTCAAATGGTGGTGGTCAAAGATATTACATTCTATTCCCTCTGCGAGCACCATTTGCTACCTTTTTTTGGCAAAGCACACATCGCCTATATACCCAATGGCAAGATTACTGGTCTGAGCAAAATAGCCCGAGTAGTAGATGTCTTTGCACATCGCTTGCAAGTGCAAGAACGCATGACAACACAAATCAAAGAATGTATCCAAGAGACACTCAATCCGTTAGGTGTAATGGTCGTTATTGAGGCAGAACACCTTTGCATGCAAATGCGAGGCGTGCAAAAGCAACATGCGGTAACTACTACCAGTGATTTCACTGGTGCATTCAATCGACCTGAAACGCGCGAAGAGTTTATGAACTTAATTCATAATTAGCACTTTCGTCGTCCCGTATGCGTTGCCGCCTTTTGTGTTACAGATGATGGTGTAAACGCCTGACGATACACGATTACCGCTGGTATTGGTAATATCCCAAATCACCTCACCACCTAAGCCTTGTAATACGGTCACCAAATTGCCACTGGCATCCACTATTCGGACTTCGGTATCAGCCATCAATCCTTTGATGACTACATAGCCTTTATAAGTAGGATGAACAGGGTTAGGATAAGCATAGATATTCGTAAAATCATCTTCTACGGGAACCGCATCACTCATATAAGACATCAAGCCGTCGCCAGTACCGATAAACACTTCACCAGTGGACTCCTGAATGGCAATCGACAATATGGCATTGCTCAACAATGGTGAGTTTTCAGCCGTGAAATGCGCTATTGTTTCTATTCCATCTGGCGAGAGCAAGAACACACCCGATTTTTCGGTGCCAATCCATTTGCGGTTGGCTCCATCTACTACAATACTGGTAATCTTCTCACTATCTAACAAATAGTCAGCCAAATTTGTGCCATCATTACGAGGAATAATGATACGCTCGCAACGATCTGAGGTCGCAAAATCAACAGAAGACGGAAGTAAAAATAAACCCGCATCAGTCCCAATCCAAATCATATCATCCCAATCTTGAGCCATAGAATGAATTTGCTGAGGCTTTATCTGATGCCCATTTTGGTCATACCATGTATCACGGAATATCACTTCATCATCACCATGATTCGCGGGAGTGCCGTTGTCTTTCAGCAAAAGCAAACCAGGATTTTGACGGCATAGAGGAATCCATTTCCACTGAGGATTACGATTGTCCACCATAATCTCACCAGGCGTGTGAAGAACAACACGCTCGCCATGATAATGCAAATTGAAAGAAGACCAATAACGCAAATCACGCGTCTGCCAAAATTCGGGACTTATCACATGCACATTATTTACGCCCTCATCATGTGTGTTCAATACCCATAAGTACCCCTGATCATCATACATAACACCATCTGTGCGAGTATAACGCTCGGGCGTTTCGGGTACGGCAGACCGAAGAGGACTATTATGTGGCGTATAGAGTTGTAACACTTCTCTACCGCGCATCTCCAGCAAACCTGCACCATAACTTGTGACAAAATAATGATTCGCATCATTCGGATCTTGAGCCACATTCATTAAATCATAAGGGATAAAACCGATTTGATCCACCAAGTAATAAGTTGCTACATTCGTCCAATGATCATTCTCCAAATACATAATATTACCCGCATGACGATTTTGAGCATACCATCTTCCGCCAGGCACTACATATAAGCGATCGCCGAAGAAACGCATACGATATGCGGTGTTATCTACTGGACCATGTGGAAAAAAAGGCCGTTGACTACGGGTATAATAGAGACCTTTGCTGGCGGTACACAGCCAATAATCCTCCTGATCCTTCTCTATGTCATAAATAACACCGAGTTCTTGAAACAGCAATGTGTAGTCGCTTCCCACCTTGGCAGCTCCAGCCCCACTCGTAGGAAACACATATAATTCATCTCCTGTTTTCTGGATGCCACCTATGGCAAATGGTGTTGGGCAGATTTGCCAACTCGCTGAATCCCGCATCCATAAAATGGTATCGCGAAGCATATACAATTTATCATCATAGTCATAAAATCCATTTATTTCCGCTCCGGAAGGCAATGGTTTGTGGGACCACGAAGAATAATCCATTAAGTTTGCATGCAGGGAAGCCGCATATAATATTCGGGAGGATACGGCATAAATACTATCACCTAATATTGCTGTAGAAAGCACTTCTACTTCGGCGCCTTCATCACCAAGATAATAGGTGTCTTGTATTTCGCGTTTGCGCATGTCCAACATAATTATACCAAACTTCATCGACAGATAGGCCTTTTGGTTGTGCATATAGATATGATTCACCACTTTCGAATTATTCATCTGTTTGAGATACAAGTCTGAAATATTATGTAAGTCGCCGTCTGTGTCAATAATATCAATTTGTCCGTTTTGATAACACAATAGCAAAGCTTCTAAGGTAGGGTTTTTTGCCATCTGAATAATCAACGAACCATTCAATCCCGTCAATCGATTGTGATAGGTAATCTCTTCGGACTGTTTATTTACCGAGAAAAGTGCTTTGTTCGATAAGCCATAAGCCTCATTATTCAAAACCTCCACATTGTTTGTATATTGAAAAGCAGTATAAACACGCCATTGATGCATGCGTCCATATGTCCAATTTTCCTCGGAGGTATCAATGTGTTTGTTGGCAAAGGCACTTAGCGCCCAGCAACCAATAATCCCTAATAAAATCCATTTTCTCATAACTCACAATTCTTAATTCAACAATAATTCACGCAACGCGTGCAGTGCGCGCGCTCTATGACTGATAGTATTTTTTGTTTCTGCAGGTAGTACTGCGAAGGTGGCATCATACCCGTCTGGAATAAACAACGCATCATAACCAAAACCACCATTACCGCTTTCCTCTGTAGCCATATGCCCATTGACCACCCCATCTACCTGTTGCACCGTATGCTGATTTATCCATGTTATTACCGTACGAAAACGGGCGCTTCTATCCTGCACGCCTGCCAGTTCGCACAGTGCTTTCTGACGGTTGCGCGCATCGTTAGAGGGCTCGCCTGCCCAGCGTGCCGAATACACACCCGGTGCACCGCCCAACGCTGCTATTTCCAGACCTGTATCGTCTGCAAACACCCCCGAAACGGTCGTTGCCAATCCTTGTTCCTGTAGCCAATTCCATATTGCTTGCGCTTTCAGTAGCGAATTGGCTTCCAATGTCGTGCCTGTTTCATCTATTTCGCCTACAAACCCGATGTCGCGCAAGCACAACACCTCCAACGGAGCGAGAATCTTGCGCACTTCTTCCAATTTGTGGGCATTATTTGATGCAAATACCAATTTCATCGTTCTTGAATTTTCAAATCTTGCCTGCAAAATTACTATTTTTTAGGCAAATATCAAAATTATTCGCGTTACTTTGTGCATATTCCATATTTTTTTTGTACTTTTGCCGCGAAAAAATACAACTGAATATGAAAAAGAAACTTTATTTTCTCTTGGCGTGTGTCGCAATGAGTACATGCCTTTGGGCTCAAACTCCTATTTTGGGCGAATGGATTACGGTAGATGATGCTACTGGCGAACAGAAATCAGTAGTGCGTATTTACCAAGCAGACAACGGCAAGTATTACGGTCAGATTATCGAACTTTTTGGTGATGCTACTGCGGTCTGCGAGGCTTGCGAGGGTGCAGAGCACAATCAACCTATTGTGGGTTTGACGATTATCCGCGATATGCAGCTGAAGGATGGCGAGTTGCGCGGTGGCAAAGTGCTTGATCCCGACAATGGTAAGTTTTATTATGCCAAAGTCTATCTCAAGGATGGTAAACTGGTGCTTCGCGGTTCGTTAGACAAAGCAGGTCTTTTAGGACGAAGCCAAACATGGTTGCCTAAGAACTGAAAAAAATGACTGCCTCGGCAGTCATTTTTTGTTTGTTTAGCACTCCATTGCTTGTGCAATCGCATTGGCTATCTCCGCCATCTCATCAGCAGGCAATGTCATTTTGGGGTTAGCAAACGACATATCGCCTTCCTTGCTGATGGGAATCAGGTGCATATGCACATGTGGCACTTCCAGTCCTATCACTGCTACGCCTACGCGTTTACATTCCACAGCACCCTTGATACCGCGAGCCACTTGCTTGGCAAACACCAGCATCTCGCTGAGCATGTCGTCCTCCAAGTCAAAAATATAATCGGCTTCTGGCTCTGCCAGTTTGGGTGCCACCAAGGTATGTCCCTTTTGCAATGGATTAATATCCAAGAATGCATAGAACTTCTCATTCTCAGCTACCTTGTAGCTTGGAATATCGCCGTTGATAATGCGTGTAAAAATAGTCATAACCTTTCAGTTGCATTAAATGCTAATTTCCAATATCTTGAATTGCAATTTACCAGCAGGCACTACCACTTCTGCGGTATCGCCCACTTTCTTGCCCATCAGTCCTTTGGCAATAGGTGTAGTCGTTGCGATTTTTCCTTCCAAGATGTTCGCTTCACCTTCGGTCACCAATTGATACACTTTCTCTTGTCCTGTCTTCAGGTTTTGCACGCGTACTTTGGTCAGGATTTGCACCTCGTCGGTATTGATGCTTGTCTCATCAATGATACGAGCATCCATGATTTTGCCTTTCAGCATGGCGATGCGACTTTCCAGAACGCCTTGTTCTTCTTTTGCAGCATCGTATTCTGCGTTTTCGCTCAAATCGCCTTTCTCGCGAGCTTCTGCTATTGCAGCTATCACGCGTGGACGCTCCACGCTCTCCAAGTGTTGGAGCTCTTCTTTCAGTTTTTGAAGACCGCTTGCGGTCATGTAAGTTGTTGCCATATATATTTATTCGTATTTTCGATTAAAAATCTCACTCGCAATAAATGCCTTGCGAGCTTCCTCTACATCACTCATATCTGGGAGCAATGCACTCTCTTGTATTTGATCTTTTTCTGCCATAATAGTAATAAAAAAATAACGAAAACAACACTTCCATTTTTACGATTCACTTGAAAAACAACGAGAAACTTCCCAGCCTCTCGTTGCCATTAAACCTAAACCTTAACTATGAAAATTTATTGTTTTCGCTGCAAAGGTACTACATTTTTCTTATCTGTGCAAATTTTTTAACAAAAAAATGCTATTTTATAAGATTTTTTTGCTTATTTTGCTATTTTCCCCTTCAAAGTGGCTGCTGATGCCTCCATTATTTCCACTTTCACCAATTCGCCGATATGCCTTCCTCCGCGTGGGAAAACCACGGTTTTGTACTGACTCGTGCGTCCATACATATCCTCTTGGCTGCGTTTGGAGAAGCCCTCTACCAACACTTCCACCGTTTTGCCCACTTCGCGCAAGTTGCTTTCCAAAGATAGCTGCGTTTGCAGCGCAATGATTTCGTTCAGTCGGCGCACTTTCTCTTCTTCGCTGATGTTGTCGGGCAGATGCTTTTGTGCGTGCGTACCTGGGCGCTCGCTATACTTAAACATAAACGCCGAATCAAAGCCCACCTCGCGCATCAGCGATAGGGTCTCTTGATGCTCTTCCACGGTCTCGCTGTGGAAGCCGCAGAACACATCCGTACTGATAGCCGCATCGGGCAAGATACGACGAATAGCGGCTATGCGGTCCAAGTACCACTCGCGCGTGTACTTGCGGTTCATCAGTTTGAGTATCCTGTTCGAACCACTCTGCACTGGCAGGTGGATGAAACGGCACAGGTTCTGGTGTGCGGCTATCACTTCCAGTGTCCTATCCGACATATCTTTTGGGTGTGATGTCGTGAATCGAATACGCATATCGGGCACCAGTTTGGCTATCGTTTCCAGCAACATAGAGAAGTCTATCACTTCTTCTTCGCCTTGCTCGTTCGTGTGCGTGTAGCGATACGAGTTCACATTCTGTCCCAGCAATGTCACTTCCTTGTAGCCTTTCTTCTGCAAGTCCAGCACTTCGTTCTTGATGCTCTCCACATCTCTGCTGCGCTCGCGACCGCGGGTGTATGGTACCACGCAGTACGAGCAGAAGTTATTGCAACCACGCATGATACTCACGAAACCCGAAATCGTTTTGCCTATGCGCGCTGGCATTACTTCGCGATAGGTTTCGGTGGTGCTGAGTTGAATATTCAGCGCGGGTTGTCCTTGTTGGCAGAGTGCCAATAGGTTAGGGATGTCCATATAGGCATCAGGACCAGCCACAAAATCCACGCCGTAGTCGCGCAGCAGTTCTTCGCCCATGCGTTCAGCCATACAACCGATTACGCCGATTATCTTGTTGGTTTTCTTTCTGTTGCGACCGCCGCGCAGCTCTTGCAAACGGTTTTGCACTTTCTGTTCGGCGTTCTCGCGAATAGAACAGGTGTTCAGCACCACTATATCTGCGTCAGCCAACTCCTCGGTCATCTGACAATCGGCAGTCTGCATGATCGCAGCCACCACTTCGCTATCTGCCACATTCATCTGGCAGCCATATGTCTCTATATAAAACTTTTTCATATCTCGCCTCTAACCTTTAACCTTTAACCTCTAACCTCACCACCCCATTCATCTCCTCTCGCTCTTTATCGCACCACCATCCCCATTTATTGAAGTACCTGCACATGTTCACCGCGTGTATCCATAGCATTTTCAGGCTGTGGTACGATGCTTTGGCATGGTGGTGTACCACTGTTGTGTGTGGGAAATACACGGTCAGGTAGTCTCGGTGTATCCGTCGTGTCAGGTCTATATCTTCGGGATACATGAAGAATCGCTCATCAAACAGCCGTGCTTTCTTTACGGCTTCGGTGCGTAGCAGCATGAAGCACCCGCTCAAATAGGGCACATTCATCATCTTGTCGTAGCCCGTATGTTGCAACTCGTATCGCTCGTTGCGCTTGCGCATCCAGCTCTTTGGCAGGAACCGTCTGCCAAACACATCCAGCGGTGTGGGTAGCAGTTTGCATAGGTATTGCACTTCACCTGTAGGCGACACTATTTTGGGCATCACCATGCCCACTTCTGCATGCTCTTCGATGAAAGCGAGCAATGTAGGCAATGTGTCGTCTGTTATTTCTATGTCAGGGTTCACTACCAAGTGAAACGGCACATCATCGTATATACTCTCGCGGATAGCGATATTGTGCGCAGCGCCGTAACCCAAGTTGCGATTGTTGAATAGGTATTCCACCCGCTCGGAGGCGATGGGTAACACTTCTGTCTCTTTGGGCGAGTTGTCCACCCAATACACTTTCCTCACGCTGTCGCAACGCAGCAGCGATTGGGTTAGTGCTACCACTTGCGACCAATTGGGGTTATATAGTACGATGGATATGTTCAACATTGCTACATACTACGATTTTGGGTAATGGAAACCCTAATTTTTGTTTAATTAAAACGGCTAATTATGCTAAGTTGTGTTGTTCGTTTCATTCGCCGTTAAAAATTTTGGTTAATATACTCTAATAAACTGCAATTTTTGTAGTGAAAAATCTAATTTTTGTCGTACTGCGAAGCGATCGTTCGAGCAAAGCGAGATAAGAATTTTTGGCTTAATTTTTTATAATTTTTGTTTTTAATAA